>JAYTVM010000440.1:0-3863 GCA_043743995.1 Pirellula sp.
GATGAGCTCGGCCCGAAAAGCTTTAGGTCCTCGATGACAATGCTTTTGCCTGCTCTAGCATGGGGTTCTGAGGTGAAAATGGCTTCGCTTGGGGATGACATGACGCTATCATAGCCGGAAATTTAATGAGCCCTCACAGACCTCAATGTTCCATGAAAATAATTCTTGCTGCTCCTAGAGGATTTTGTGCTGGCGTCAATATGGCCGTTCAAAGCCTTGAGTTAGCGCTCAAGCACTTTGGCCCGCCGATCTACGTCTATCATGAGATAGTCCACAACCAGCACGTAGTGCAATCGTTTCAAGGCAAGGGCGCGGTCTTTGTAAATACCCTCGAAGAAATCCCAAACGAATCCACGGTGCTCTTTTCGGCGCACGGCGTCTCCCCGGAAATCCGGCGGGTCGCCAAGGAACGTCGGCTCAATGCCATCGATTCAACGTGTCCACTTGTTACCAAAGTGCACTTGGAAGCCATCAAATTTGCTAAAGAGCACTTCACGATTGTCCTGATTGGGCATGAAGGGCATGATGAAGTGATTGGGACGATGGGGGAAGCGCCCGAAGCGATCGTGCTTGTGGAAGATACGGAGGACGTGAACAAGCTTCAGTTTCAGGCGGAAACGAAACTCGCGTACTTAACTCAGACGACTTTGAGCGTTGACGATGCCAATCGTATTATCCAGAGACTCAAGGAGCGATTTCCATGGATCGTCGGACCTTCGAAGGAGGATATTTGTTACGCAACACAGAACAGGCAGGAAGCCGTGAAACTTCTTTGCCAGAAAGCAGATGCGGTCATTGTTCTTGGAAGTCAAAACAGTAGCAACTCGCAACGGTTGCGCGAGCTTGCGGAGGAGTTTGGCCGTCCAGCCTATCTAGCCGATGGTCCGCAGGACCTCAACGAGGAGGAGCTCCGAGGGTTCGAAACGGTATTGATCACAGCTGGCGCCAGCGCCCCCGAGTTGGTCGTACAGAACACGATTCAGTGGCTCAAAGAGCGGTTCAACGCAACCGTGGAAGAGCAGGAAATAAGGAGAGAAGAGGTATATTTCCCTCTCCCAAAAGTGCTTCGGGCTATCTCTTCGAACTGAAGATCATTGCACTTCTGCTTTTCGGTGGAATGAGGGGTGAGCAATTGCGTCCGTCGAGTGTCCTGCGTAGATACTTCGACCACCGTCAACTGGCAAGCAAACACCGGTTATGAACTCGTTGGTTACAAGGAAGTAAGCGGCTCGTGCGACGTCTTCTGGTTGACCATGCCGTTTCAGAAGGCATTGCTGGCGTATCGCGTCCGCTTTTTCAGCCGAGATCGATGGATCCAGCATGACAGGTCCGGGCAGGATGGCGTTAACCCGGACGGCAGGATTTCGAGTTGCCAATTCGACTGCCAGCGATCGCGTCATGGTTTCGATCGCTCCTTTGCCTGCAAAATAAGCGGCAAAGTCGGGATAAGGCCGCACTACGGCCCAATCGCCGATCAACACGATCGCTCCGCCAGTCGGTTTTGAGGCCATGTGAAGTCCGACTGCTTGACTGCAAAGAAAAGTGCCGAGGGTATTGACCTCGAATTGCCGCTGAACATCTTGGGCGGTTGTTTTCTCGAAGGACTGCCAGTCCCAAACGGCAGCGGAGTTGACGAGCACGTCGAGCCGGCCAAAATGCTGAACAATGCGTTTCACCGAAGCTTTCGCGAAATCTGGATCTTGCACGGAGCCCTGCAGGACGATCGTGTCGGTTCCAGATTGGGTCATTTCCGAAGCGCATTTCGATGCGTTTTCTACGGATGTGTCGGCATGGAGCGCGATTTCGTACCCTTTTGCTGCAAAGTACCTAGCGATGACTTGTCCGACGCGCGGGGCTCCGCTGCCCGTAATCCAAGCGACCTTTTTTTCGCTCATTTTTTGATATCTCCGAATGATCTGATTGGAATGCGGTTCGCACTACCTGTTTCGAATTGTTGAATCTGAGATATCGTAGGCGGGAAAACAGTGTTGTGGGGAACAACACGCCCAAGCGGATTACAAATTACGTCGCTACGTGAACATATGGGGTGCCCATGCACACCGACACGGGATAGAATTAGGCCGGATTCTTTTTCCCTAAGGTTTCGTCCCCCACCGCCTCCCGGCGGAAATGCAAGCCGCCCAGTCGAGGAGCCCGTAGTGAGGCAAGCGCTGATTAGTGATATTCACGGCAATTTTGAAGCACTTCAAGCGGTGCTAGCGGATGTCTCGAGCCAATCCGTGGACCAAATCATCTGTTTGGGGGATATCGTAGGCTATGGACCTAATCCCTGTGAGTGTTTGGACTTAGTCATGCGAAAAACGTCGCTTACGATCATGGGAAACCATGATCAAGCGGCCCTTTTTGATCCTGAGGGGTTTAACCCAGTCGCTCTCCGAGCCATTTACTGGACCCGGGATCGATTGGATGCAGGAATTTTGAGCGTGGTTAATAAGCGATGGGACTACTTGAGTGAGCTACCGAAGCTCCATCACCAAGACAAATTCATGTTTGTGCATGGCTCGCCTCGAGATCCTACCAACGAATACGTCTTTCCAGAGACGATTTACGACAAGAACAAAATGGAGAATATTTTCACCCGGGTGACGCAGTATTGCTTTCAGGGGCATACACACATGCCTGGAGTGTTCACACCCGACCTGGAATTTATCAAGCCGTCGCAATGTGAAGGCGTTTTCGCTCTTGGCAAGGAAAAGCTGATGGTGAACGTAGGCAGTGTCGGCCAGCCTCGCGACGAAGACAATCGAGCCTGTTACGTCATAATCGATCACGATGCTCGCAAACTCTTCTTTCGAAGAGTCGACTACGATTTCGAAACGACTTGTCAAAAGATCTACGCGGTGCCCGAACTCGACAACATGCTTGGCGATCGGTTGCGCACTGGGCGCTAAATCGGGTTTCCTTTCGAATCCACTATTGAAATACAGAAACATCCACTTCGTGCGCACTGCAATCGTAAGCGATATACATGGCAACTTGGAAGCCTTGCAAGCTGTCTTAACGGACATTGAGTCGCAGCGTTGCGATCGGATTGTCTGCCTGGGCGATGTGGTTGGCTATGGCGCTAATCCTTGCGAGTGCTTGGACCTCGTTTCGACGTTTGACCTCTGCGTATTAGGTAATCACGATTACGGCGCGTTAATCGACCCCGAAGGCTTTAGTACGGCAGCGGAACAAGCCATTTTCTGGACTCGCACGCAACTTGAAAACAGTGCGAAGCCCGCAGAAGCCCAGCGTCGACTAGAGTATTTGGCTCGTTTGCCTCGAACGATTGCTGAGGAAAACGTTTTATTCGTTCACGGTTCGGTTCGAAACCCACTAAATGAGTATGTTTTCCCCGAGGATGTCTTCAATCGTCGCAAGATGGAGAAGCTTTTCTCGATGATCCAGGGGTACACTTTTCAAGGGCACACCCATGCGCCCGGCGTTTTCACAACCAATATGCAGTTCCTAAAGCCAGACGAGTTCGGGTACCAGATGGCATTGCCAGATGATAAGGCCATGATCAATGTCGGAAGTGTTGGGCAGCCTCGCGATGGCGATTGGCGTAGTTGCTTTGTCATACTGGAATACCCTAAAATTGAATTCCGCCGTGTGGAATACGACATCGATACGACTGTGAATAAGATTTTTGCGATTCCTGAGCTCGACAATTTTCTTGGCGAACGACTGCGCGAAGGACGTTAAGGATCGCTCGATCAATTAGTGGGATAGGCTTCCAGCCTGTCAAGCTAAAAATGACAGGCTAGTGCTTTGTCAAACAGGAAAACGTGGGTAGCCACGCTTGCCAAAGCGTGGGTGAACTGCGAGAAACGATCTCGCTCCCCACGGTCTCCGCGACC
>JAYTVM010000441.1:0-1210 GCA_043743995.1 Pirellula sp.
AATGCCAAGGAAGCCAGTTGTAAAGCCATCAGCCAACCGTCGAAACTTCACTCAAGAATTTAAGCAAGAAGCCGTCCAAATGCTTCTTGATGGCCATACCGCGTCATCAATTGTTGAACGATTGGGTATTTCTGGAACGAACATTCTATATCGTTGGAAGAGAGAGCAGCTGACCTCGAGTGGACCGATTGCGAACGCAATGGACTCCAAGTTGCGAGAGCTTGAGAATGAACTTCGACGTGTCGAACGCGAGCGAGACATTTTAAAAAAAGCTTTGAGCATTGTAGGCCGGTGCGAGTAACAGACATCTATGCGATTGCCGAATCCGTGACTTCAGATGATATCGCTTCGACTTCGGAGGTTTGTGATGTTCTTGAAATTAGCCGCAGCGCTTTCTATTTTTGGAAATCGTCATCTAATACGCATCGTGACAAATCTGACATAGAGCTTACCCCGAAAGTAAACACGATTTTCCGACGCCACCGTCGACGATACGGTAGTCGCCGCATCGTATCTACGTTGGCAGATCAAGGAGAATCCATTAGTCGTCGTCGTGTCTCAAGAATCATGAAAACCCAGGGATTAAAAGCAATTCAACCGAAATCATTCAAGCCACGCGGCACGGAAAGTCGCCATCGACTTGGTTACAACCCGAACCTACTTTTGCAAGAGCTAGAACTAAATTCCATGAATGCACTTTGGGTAGGAGACATCACGTATATTCCAATAGCGGAAATTCGTTTCGGCTACTTAGCAGTCCTTATGGATCGGTTTTCTCGCTACATCGTCGGATGGCAATTGGGTGATGATATGACTGAATCATTGGTACTCGGCGCGCTACGAATGGCAATTGTCAATCGCAATCCAAAAGTGGGTATGATTCATCACACCGATCGCGGCGGCCAATACGCTGGCAAGAATTACCGAGGTGTTCTGCGCCGCGCAGGCATCAAGCAAAGTATGAGTCGCGCCGACAATTGTTACGACAATGCGTTTATGGAATCTTGCTTCGGAACACTCAAGAATGAACTTGAAATCGACGAATATAAAAGCATGCGAACTGCGAAGCAAGAGTTGTCCGAATACATCAAATACTACAACGTCGAACGCAAACACTCATCGCTAAGTTATCTAACCCCAAGTCAATTTGAAACAAATCAGCTCAGTCAAATTTAAGAGACTGATCTGTCCGTGGAATCGGCACCACCTC
>JAYTVM010000442.1:0-3851 GCA_043743995.1 Pirellula sp.
CGTGATTCGTTGCAGGGCTTCTTGCTCGCGCTCACTAAGAAGTTCCCAATTGGCGTTCGGCGTTCCGAAGTGTGCCAAGATTCGCTCCAGTGACTGATATTGTTTATCGTTATCGTTCGTAGTTGTTTGGTATTCCATTCGAAGGGTTACCGGGGGGTCGGGGAGTTCGGGGGAGTTGAACAACCTAAACGCTGAAATGAAAAACGATTTGCAAATCCGACTGAGAACACCCCCCACGACTCCCCGGACTCCCCGGACTCCTAGGAACCACTCGGAACATAAGGAACCGACTCAACGGCGTATTGCGTTCGGTTTTTTGCGTCTTTCGTTGCGACAATCATTTTGTCATCAATCATTTTGCCATCAATCATTTTGCCTTTAATGACTCTTCGGTTCAGTTTCTTGAGGGCTTGACCAACCTTGATTGACGACTTGAGTTGATCGTCAATAAGCAGCACTGCTTGATGCATGTCAGAGGCTGGCCAATCAATCGCATCGTTGAGGATCTCGGAGGCAGTTACTGGCTTGTTTCGTCTTTTAGTCGATTCCTCTATTCCCAGAATAAACGCTTTAGCTAGGTCCAATGACTCGTCAGCTTCTTGGATTGCCTGCCTTGTTTCGAAGAACGAGCCCATCCCAAGCCATTTGATCGCTGACGGAATAAGTTCTGTCCACGCCTCGAAAGATCCCAAGTGCAATTTTTGGTTGATACGTCCGTCTGCGACGTATGCTCTAGCGATAGTCAAAGCGTCGCGAACGAGTATTGCGCGATTCTCAAGTACCCACGGCAAAAGCCGGCTGATCGAGAAATCAGTGCGTTCCTCCGGTTTTTCGATTCTCGAATCAAGCCGAATAGGAAGTACTCGTCGTACAGTATCGCCAACAAATCGCACATTGTTGCCAGTGCAACTCCATACAATACTCATGGGCAATTCGCCCGTTGTGGTCGAGCTTCCGAGAATGCGGTCACTCCACACCGTTGATGTAAGAGCCATGTCTAGATTTCTACCACCAAGCGACCCATCAACATTGTCGAGCATTACACTGTGGATGCCCTCGATTGCAAACGCTGTCATTGACTTACCTAGCTCGACGTCATCTGTGTACGGCTTTCTCGGCGACACCCTACCGGTCGCGATCATAGAGGCAATGTCGATGAGCATACTTTTTCCTGAACCAGGAACGTTGGCTGTAACAGCGAACAAGGGGCAAGGCCCTTTAATTGCGGGGCGGCATAAGTAGGTCAAGACTAGGCACAGCCAGGCTAACCGATCAGAAATCGCTTCGAAGGGGAAATCCGAAACAACCTCTAACAATCGGTTCGCTGATTTTATCGCGTCCTCGCGACTGGGATGATCTGCGATCTTTGGAAATGAGATCGTGGGCGAAAAGAGAATGCCAGTTAGATCGTCGTATCCTATTTGTTGCAGGATCGACCCATCGTGTCGCATACGCGGGCAATCGGTTATTCCCATCAATGGCCTGATGTTACCCCATGATCCACGATTGAAAATCGCTTCAACAAGCCAACCTTCAGGCTTGGTGATGTAAGTCCCGCCACTCCGCTTTTGTTTTTTAAGTTTGCAGCATTGCGTAACTCTTTCTCGCACTAACGGTTTTGGCAAAGGTCGAATTCGTTCGCCCGAAATTTCCACGTTAGCTAATCTTGACTCGTCTTGCTGCACGACGTGAACCAACTGCCCGCATCGTGAATAAATCGCATCTCGCCCTCTCAGCCTCGCTAAGCTGCTGATAACCTTTTCGGCGGTAATAGACTCATCATCCCCCACCATGACTTCAGTCTTTTTCCCAAGCGAAACTACTTCGGATTTGATCGGTTCGCTTACGCCATGTGATGAACACGAATTTGCTACGACGGCATCAGCCGCTACAATACTTAACATGAGATTTTCCTTGCGATTTTCTCACCGTTTTTTGGATAACGTTTCTGCTGCGTTCGCCAAAAATAAAGTGTGCTGCCAAGTTTCCTTCACTCGGCGGCTGTCCGACATGTTGACACTCGTCGGTCGTCTCTCATTACACACCCCGTCATCATGCTGGCGGGGTGTGTGCGTATAACACATGTACCAGCACTCTTGCATTGCGACCGCTGCGAGTGGGTCGCATCCTCTGCGTTTCGATCACGACCGCTGGGCATCGCCGGCGTAAGCGAGCAATTGCAGGGCAGACAGATTGGATCAGCACCCCTAGCGACTCCGCGATCTCGTCGCGAGTAGCGCCTGGCCATCTGCGATGATGCATGAAACGGGCAATCCTGACGTCAAGTAGACGACTGAGATCAATCGACATCGTCAGACGCCTTCTCTTTTAAGAAATGCTTCCGACTTGGAATGCCGCTTTGCGTCTGACGATGGCTTAACTGACGTAACCGTACGCGTCATCGTTTGCCTCTTTGCCGTGACGTCAGCTATCCACTGCACCACATCCGACAGATAGGACAGTTTTCGCCCCCCTAGAAAAACTGTCGGCAGTACGATGCCCGCTGATCCATTGCGTGTCGTATAGCGATGCACTTGCATCGGACTTGGACGAATTCCAGTCGCCATCTCTATCGCTTTCGCGACCGGATAAAGTTTTTCAAGCTCTTCAGAGGTGAAAGAACGTTTCACAGAGTAACCCTTGCCAAAAAAAGCACGAAAATCCCATCGAGTCACCGGACTCACAACGGGATCCTGCCGCGCCCCATCCGCCGGATCGTGCGGATGTGATTGGTGTAACCATGCGACCAATGTTATTTGGCTGCGCGCTGGCACGCGTGGTCCGGCTAGTTGGCTGCACCAGCTCGGACGCTAGCCGAACTGACACCAGTTCGGCTAAA
Organism: Pirellula sp.; assembly: GCA_043743995.1. GTDB lineage: Bacteria > Planctomycetota > Planctomycetia > Pirellulales > Pirellulaceae > JBKCUI01. The sequence continues at coordinate 2,840 of JAYTVM010000442.1, forward strand.
TGTGTTTATCATGTTTCACGGAAATCACAAAACGGATTCTTCGTCATCACTTCTAACCTATTGCCCGCCAACGTTTTAAAAATGCAAAAAAAAGCGGACACGCTTGCCTGAATCACCCGTCAGCTTTCGAAATTGCGATCGCCTTGTCGCGATCCGCCTCGGCATAGACTTGAGTTACTCCAAGTTCGCTATGTCCAAGGATCACACTTGCCGCTTCTAGACCGTACGCTTTTCGAATTCGAGTCGCTGCGGAATGCCTAAGTTGATTTGGGCTCCACTTGTGCTGACGATGCCATTCTTTGATTTGCTTTTCAGACAGCCCTTTCGGTGCAGGAAACGCAAGTCGACAACCATACAGAATCGCCCTTCCATAGCTTGTTGTGACGTAGCAATCGGAAACCTTCTTAAGCCGAGTGTGTCGCTTTCTAGCTTTCTTTGCCGTGCGAGTTTGTTTTGTGTAGCCAGCTCGGTTTCCCTGATTTTCTGGTGTCTGTCTCGCAGCCGCTCGCTTCGCGATTCGTTGGTCCATAGCTTCAATTGGTGAGAAACAATGCGAGTCGGCAGGCCGGTCCAGATACTTCTTGATGATCAATTGAGCTTGCGGTCCGACGTAGAGGGTTCGCTTCTTCCCTCGCCAAGCCGTCTTGTGCTTGGCTAAGTTTGCTTCCCAGACTTCGCCAGTCTTGTCGATCATTTCCGGCTTCAGCCCACATACTTCGCCTGGCCGGCAGCCTACAAGAAGCTGAAAGCGAACCATGTCACCTACTACCTGCGGAAGATGAAGTAATGTTTGATCGACCACATTACTTTCAACGGGCTTAATTGGATCTGGTTCCGGTGCTTTGCACCTTCCGATCCTAAGCGACTCGACAGCCTGCAACGAATGCCACACCTCCGCATTGACGAGCGATTCAGCGACAGCCCATTTGAAGATTCGCACGATCACCCGGATTCGTCGATTGACAACAGGCCGCGTGAGCCGGCGATTAGGCTGGCCGTCCTTTCGCTTCCC
>JAYTVM010000443.1:0-13579 GCA_043743995.1 Pirellula sp.
GAGATTCAAGCTGGACATTTAAGAATAGGCAGCTCGATCAAATTGACCCCAATGATTTCGCTAGCAAACTAGCTCCGGCCCGACTTGTGATCGACGCCGCGAAAATCACGCGGAGCGTGATTGGTACTATAAAATCACAGCCTCTCTGAGGTACGAAGGGCGCGGTGAATCGATAGAGTCATTTGCCACACTTCCCACGCCCATCGCTAGTCGCTAGTCGCTAGTCGCTTTGGGCGTGCCACACAGTCCCCACGCCCATCGCTTTGGGCGTGCCACACGATGGCCTGTCTGCCGATCGCATTTACAACATACAATGATCCAGGATAGCGGGTCCAGTTGCCAAGTAGCCTGTGTAAAACGTGCCGAACTGACCGAAGCGTGCGCTGGCCGAATCAAATCGCATCGTGTATACGATGTCCTTCAAGAACTGCGGATTGCGGGCCCAGAGCGTGACCCCCCATTCCCAGTCATCCAGTCCGACCGAGGCGGTTACCAACTGCGTCACTCGACCGGCAAAGGCCATGCCGCTTTGCGCGTGTTCGGCCATCATTTCGGTTCTCGCCGAAAAGGGCTCGAGAAACCAGTTGGCTCCGACGTTGCGGACTTTGTTCATCGGATAGAAACACATGGCTGGCCAGTTCGGAAATTCGGGTGCAAGTCGCTGCGCATGCATCATTGGAATCCGCTTTTCATAGGAAGCCACTTTGGCTAAGTAGGTTGGCGATTGTGGATCTTCGCCGGTTCGAATAAGTTTTGCGCCGTACTGTTCTTTGCTAGGCAAGTATTCGCTGATCTCCGACATGGAAACAAACGAATAGACAGGTTCAATAGCGGCACCCATCGCTGAGCTCATGATTCGCTGATGCACGCGGTCGATTCGCAACGGATCTGGATCCATCATGACGGTGGCGAAATCGGCTTTGTGACCGCTGATGATGAACGACTGAATGCGCTCGGGACGAGCGGTCGAAAGGGGCGCAATCGCTGCAGAAAAATCGGCCTTCGCTTCGTGTACTGCGGCTTTACCCATGTTGGTCAAAACTTCGCGTTTCCAACGATAGAAGTAATGGCCGCAGTGCAATCCCTGGATTGGAATGACAGAGGGTTCTGGAAGGTTGGCAACCGAAGTGTGGGGATGGCTCATGAAAACTGCGATCGAGTGGAGTTACGTAGCACAGGCTGTAAACCTGTTGGAATACTGGGCTGACAGGCTGGCGACCTATCTTACGGCGGTGAATGCTAACCCAAATAGCGTTTTCAACGATTGTAACATGCATTGATAAAGTTGCGAACCGTCTGTAAACGCTAGCAGTACTACCACTGAATAATTTGGCCTATGGCTCTTCCGATTTCCTCGATCGTCCAAGGTTGTAACCGGTTCCATTGCGTCGCTCCATGACTAGTCATCATCTTGTAAATAAAGATATGCTGGCCTTCGATTCCGAACGTTTGACCGGAAATACTCGCGGCTGCATCGGATGCCAAATAGGCTGCTAACGGTGCAATGAACTTCGGGCCAAGTGTGTCGATGCTGACCGACTCCGCTGCCCCTGGTATGGTCTGAAACATTCGAGTTAATGCCGCAGGTGCAATTGCGTTGACAGTAATTCGGTGCTTAGCCAATTCCAAGGCCGCAATCCGAGTCAGCGCGTGAATTCCGGCCTTGGCTGCCCCATAATTGGTCTGCCCAAAATTTCCTAGCAAGCCTGAGCTAGAAGACGTATTGATGATGCGTCCTCCCTTTTCTCGTTCGGTCATCACTCGGGCTGCCGCCTGCATGCAACTGAACGAACCCGTCAGGTGCACTTCAATCACTTGATTCCATTCTTCTTCGGTCATTTTCAAAAGTGTGCGATCACGAAGGATGCCTGCGTTGTTGACCAAAATATCGAGTTGACCGTAGGCTTCCATCGCCGATTCGACGATTCGCTTGGCAGAGGCGAAGGAACCGACTGGTTCGTTGTTCGCGACCGCTTCGCCTCCGCCCGCGATGATCTCCGCGACCACCTGATCGGCCACTGGACTTTGGCCATGGCCATCGGCTGCACATCCGATATCGTTGACGATGATTTTGGCTCCCTCAGAGGCGAACAACAGCGCGTACTCACGACCGATGCCCCCTCCCGCACCTGTGATAACTGCAACTTTTCCTTCGAGACTCTTCATTGCTTTTCCCTTGTTAGTCAGAGCGTATGTGGAACAGGCTGCCTGCCGGCTGCCTGCCTGTCCTACGTTAGGCAGTTGCACCACCATCTAGAACGAAAACTTGCCCTGTTACAAAGGCGGCTTCATCCGAGGCGAGGTACAACGCCGCGTAGCTGATGTCATCCGGTTGCCCTATGCGTCGGATCGGTTGTGTTGTTTGGATCGCGTTTTGATACATTTCATTTTGCCAGAGAATCTGGCTGAAGTCGGTTTTTATCAGACCTGGCGCAATGGCATTGAATCGGACTCCATGCGGACCAAATTCGCGAGCCCAACTACGAGTCATCATGATCAGCCCTGCCTTCGTAAAGCTGTAAAGCAACCCTTCCGGCTGCGGGTGGAGACCAGCGATCGAGCTGATGTTGATTACCGATCCGCCGCTCTTCCTTTCGATCATTTTGGGGACCGTCAATCGGACCAAACGCAGGGCTGCTTTGATATTGATCTCGACCATCTTGTCGAGCATTTCATCGGTCACGTCGAGAGATGGCCCCTGGCCAATGTTGGTAGCGCCGTTGTTGACAAGAATGTCGACGGGACCAAGCCGACTCTCGGTTTTTCGCACGAGATGCTCCAATTGATCGAGTCGACCGATGTGACAAGCAATCGGTACCACCTTGCCCGGCAATCCGGAAAGCTCGTGGGCAGTCGCCTCGAGGTTTTCGAGTTTTCGACTGGCGATGACGACATCCGCACCTGCCTCGGCAAGTCGCTTCGCGATGGCTCGGCCAATCCCGCGCCCACCGCCGGTTACAATGGCCACTTTCGAAGTCAGCGAAATGGATGCACTCACGAAATCCTCTTGAGAAAAGATGCGACATGGAACAGACTGCCAGCCTGTCCTAGGGGATCTTACCGAACGGTCGGTCTACTCGCAAGCAGGCCGCTTCTTGAATACTTCTGGCGAAGAACGTGTGGCACGCCCAGAGAACATGTGGCACACCCGAAGCGTTGGCGATGGGCGTGGGAACTGTTGCAAATGTCGCTAGCGATTCACCACGCCCTTCGTAACCTCAGGGACGTGCCACACGCAGATGTGCCACACTGCGACCTGCCACACGACGATTCGATCTAGGTTCTTTTGGCTTTTTAGAACTTCTAGCGATGGAATTGGAGTTGCCAACCCTCTTTGCGTGCTACCGAACGGACGGTAGACTCATATGGGTATGCAAAAATGTTGCAATACGCCGCCACGACGCGCCGACGAGTTGAGTCCTTCCATGAATATTGCACAATTAGTTCTAGACAATATCGACCGCTTTGGCGAATACCCGTGTGTCTATCATGAGGGGCATTGGCACACCAACGTGCAACGTTTGCATTACGCTGAGAAGATGGCCACCGTGTTGCGAGATCAAGGTGTTCAGCCAGGCGATCGTGTTGTCGTCATGATGGCAAACGACCCGAGCGTAACGGATGCCTTTCACGCCATTTGGCGTTTGGGGGCGGTGATGATCCCGGTGACCCCCAACTGGGTTGCTCGCGAAGTTCGTTATGTGTTGGAACACTCCGAAGCACAGGTCGTCATCACGTCTGCGGCCCTTGCCAATCGGATTGTCGAAGCCGCAGAAACGGTTCCTGGCATTCGTTCCATCCTAGTGCATGGAGCCAGTGACTTGGAATCGACAATACCACTCGAGCCCCTGATAGCGGACGCCCTACCTCTCAAATGGAACCATGAATGCGGTGAGAATGACTTGGCAATGCTCATCTACACTTCGGGGACTACAGGTCAGCCCAAAGGGGTTATGCAAAGCCACAAGAATTTACACACCAATGTGGCAGCGGTGACGAAGTTGGGGGCGATGGCTGCCCAAACTATGGTGATGCAAGTCCTACCGCTCAGCCATGTCTTCGGTGTGCTAGGCATGAATCTCAACGCTCATTTCGGCTGCAGTTCCATCATCCTTCCCTATTGGGACACGCGGCAAGTCTTCGAAACGATTCAAAAGTTTAAAGTAGCCAGGTTTTCGGTCGTGCCGACGATGCTTACCTACATGTTGAATTTTCCTGACCGTCAGCAATACGACTGTTCGAGTCTCCAACTGGTGAGTACGGGTGGTGCGGCCACCCCGGACGAGGTTCGCCGCGAATTCGAACGGACGTTTCATTGCCGCGTCAGGGATGGATACGGCTGTTCGGAAGCCACTTGTGCTATCAGCAGTTACCACGAATCCGAGGCTCATCGCGTTGGGGCGGTTGGACGTCCGATCGACGAAATGGATTTGGCCATCCTAAACAAAGAGAACGAGTCGGTTGCGAAAGGTCTGGAGGGAGAAGTCTGCGTACGTGGTCCGCACGTAATGCAGGGTTATTGGAAAGATCCGGAAACGACTGCGCTCGCAATGAGGGGCGGTTGGCTTCACACGGGCGACCTTGGCCGCGTCGATGAGGACGGTTTTTTATATATTACCGGACGAATCAAGGACTTGATCATCAAGGGGGGCGAGAACATTTCTCCCCGCGAAATCGAAGAAGTGATCTACCAACACCCAGCGGTTGCCGAAGCGGCGGTGATCGGCATCCCCGACGCTACGTTTGGAGAACAAATCTGCGCGGTCGTGGTGCTGCGTCCCGGGCATTCCGCCACGGAGATTGAAATCCAGAGCCATGTGGCACGCTTCGTGAACAAGTTCAAAGTTCCATCAAGTGTTGTGTTTCGGGCCGAGTTACCAAAAAGTCCGGTCGGCAAAATTCTCAAACGCCAATTGCGAGAAGAGCTTGCGTGAGGGAATAGCCGTCCCTGCAAACAACGTGACTAAGCCAGTCGACTGGGCGCGAATAGTGAAATGCAATCTGCTACACTCTACCTGGAAATCGTTTACACTCTTCGGATCGAAGCTCAAGCTTTGAATTGCAATTGCTATGGATGACGACAACAATCCCTATTCTGCGCCTTCGATCAATGTTCCTGTTTTCTCCAATTCAGGGGCTCCTCCAGAACTCGTTTCCAAAGCACTACGCTACGACAACGAGACATTAATCAAGATCCTCATTGTCATGTTCATCTTGGGAATAATTGCAGCTGTTGCTGGAGTCGTTTCGAATGCGATGCAAATCAGTCTTCTCAGCAATTTACCCATCAATTCAGAGGAAGGAGACAGGAATGACGTGCGGCAAGGCATCTCCGCGTTTGCTACGATAACAATTCTAGCAGTGACGTCAATATTCTTTGGAATGTTTGTTGTTAGGGCTCATCGTAACGTCAGGGGTTTCGGAGCCGAGGGGATGACGATTACGCCAGGCTGGGCGTTTGGGTACTTTTTTGTTCCGATTCTATGTCTATTCAAACCCTACATAGCTATGAGCGAGTTATGGCGTGCCAGCCAATCGCCGTTGCGATGGTCCAACCTTACGAAAGGATTGGTGCCTCTTTGGTGGACGTTGTGGATAGTTAGTAGCATCCTGGGACAAATCTCTTTTCGCACATCGATGGCCGCTGACACAGTCCCTCTCATCATCGGCTCCACTTGGATGGCATTGGTAGACAGTGTACTCGATGTCCCTCTGTGCTTTGTTACCATGTTCATGTTGATGAGAATACAGAGAGCGCAAGTAGAATGGGTTAAGTCTCCCACGCAGGACGAAGAGCCATTGCAGGATTTCAATAAATGACTCGTATCGATAGGTATATCGACGAGTTGCAGACGGCGTTGAGTGAAAACTTGCCCGTGCGACTTGAAACCGTTGACGAGTGGAATGCTGCATGGGAACGCGATGCCTCCACTGCCGCATCGCCATGAAAATTGCAACATTGGCAACATTGGCAACATCGCGATCAACCTAAAAACGTGGGTTGTAGGCACGCTTGCCAAAGCGTGGGTTGTAGGCACGCTTGCCAAAGCGTGGGCCGCGGCAATATCACGGTTCTAACCACGGTCTCCGCGACCGTGGCTACCCCATAAATAAGCATAGACGGTACACTAGGCACTTGGCAGTTGCAGCAGCTGCCTAGCTTCGGCTAGACCGGCCGCGGGGAAGCCATATTCGCTCGCAGACACTCGTGCCAATGCAACGACATGACGCCAGCGAAGCGATGGTCGCGTCGTTTCGAACTCTTCCAAGACTGTTCGATAAAACTTTTCCGCGTGCAAAGCCCCTTCCTCGCTAACCGCAAATTGCAACAAGGTCTGGAAGGCCTGAGCTGGATCTCGATTTGATTTCAAATAGCGGTAGGCCAAAGAACTCGCCGCTAGTTGATCCTGGCCACGAATGGCCTCGTCGAGCTGCCGTAGCACGTTTTCGTCAGGGATACTTAACGCCTCGGCAGCCGCCACGTAGGACAACTCTTTGGAACCGGCTGGTCCACTCTGTCCCGCTGTGTGGTAAGCCCCAACGATCATTGAAGCGTACTGATTGCGAGCGTCGCTGACCCGGGCAATATTCCGCCACGCGTTGGCCGAATCGCACGCATGCACGCCAACCGAAGCGCCGTGTACGCTACCCTTTGGCTTGTCGACACTCGACTGCTGCTCGTTTCGACCTGGGTCGAACAACAACAAATGATTGGCCGCCAACGACAATGCTTCGCCCACCGATTCGATGCTCATCCCATCCGCTAGCGCAGACGCCACCGCCCGAGCGGCTTGTTCTCGAGATCCGGTGAATACGACTTGGCTCAACTCTTGCAACTCGACATCGGACGCTGTTCGGCTGCCCGGCTTGCGATGAAGCAATCCATGGTTGTCAAGCAAAACTGGCAGCAACTCTCGAATGCCCGAAGGGCTCCGGCTCTTGGATCGCATGGATTGTTCCGTATCGACACAATATCGAACCGATTGGCGCAACAAGGTATGAGCATGTGCCACCCCCGCGATTTCAGTCATCTTCCAGGATCGCCAGGCCAATACCGTTCTATGAACGTCGACCTCATCTTGAATCGCGAATTGAAGATGATTGAAGGCTTCGTTGGCCGGTCCATTGGCGATACGGGCAAAAACACCTTCCGCTTCGTCGAAGTCGGCGTGTCTGGTAGCAGCTTGCAGGGCGGGACCGTCGGGACGTGGACCGACCGGCTCATCTACGTGCAACTCATGAAGCACTTCGGATTTGCGACCACCATGTTCTTGAATCCGATTCGTGTTTCGATAAAGCACTTTCAAGATCGGTAGGGGGCGTTCTGCCGTCGGCAGCTGCTTGGACATTTCCAGGGCAGGAGCCAACGCCATGAAAGTGTGATAGCCGTTGTAATCTTGCCCCCCAAAGGACCTCGCATTGGCTAAGGCTCCGGCAATGACGAGTTCCTGCAAACTCACCCCTTTCCCAATGCGATCCACCAGCACTCGCTGAATCGATGCGACGGGAGTGTCTTGCATCAAACTTACCAGCGGTTCGAGTCGACCGAAATTCAATGGGGCGTCCGCTGCGCAAGCGCGGGCGGTCGTCAGACCCAAGTCGATTGCCAGAGTCGACCCAATGCTGGCAACAAACATGCCACTACCGATGCCGGCCAAAAATTCGCGTCGTTGGCGTTTCATGATTCTTCTCCTTGGAAAAAGCCGCGATGACTTGCGAGACTATTGCGAAAACCGAACTCACCACCGTCCATCATGACGGCTGCATGGAGTCCGTGTCTATAGTCCCACCCAAAAGAGTTGCGACAGCATTCGCAATGGCTTCCGCGACGAGATCAAGGTCGGTGGGAACGTGATTTGCCGTGATCAGGCAGCCGACACCGAATTCTTCTGTGTCGTGTCGGTCGATCAACACAGTTTGTATTCCGGATTCGTTAAGTTTCACATTTAGTTGTTGAGCATTAACCCCTGGAATCGGCGAGATCGCCTGAACGGGAAAGAGTCCCGCTTCTATGGCGATCCCGACTTCCCTTAGACGGGTTTGAAAGTGGCGGACATTGTTAGAGAGCAACGATCGAAGCTGTTCTCCGTCGGTTTGGTTGACCCAAAGCGCATGTTCGCCAGCATGGATAACGGGACGGCAAGGCTGGCTGCAGGCGGAACGGGTTTCGCTCCTAGTGAGAAACCAGTCAATCAATCGCTGGCTGCCGGCCATACATGCGATTGGTACACCGAAGCCTTTGGCCAGTGAGCTAACGACGATTACATTCGAATTCGCAATGGAATTCGATCGCAACGATCCACCGCCACCCAACCCGTAAGGTTGCGACTCGGATGGCGAGGATCCGAGAATGCCGAGAGCTTGCGTGTCATCCAAAATCAGTTGACCGCCAAATTCATTTATGGCTTCCAGATAGGCGGTAATTGGTGCGGGGCAACCGCATGGTACGCAGAATCCGTCGGCGACGACGATGGGTCGATGGCCATCGTTGATCACGCGGTGGACTTGGGACTGCAGATCTAGAGGGTCATGATGCTCGAATATTCGGACGGAAACACCCAGGCCAGCCGCACGTTCTATGCCCCACCGGGCCACGGGATAGATATTCGAATCCATCAGGATGGTCGAGTCGCGATCCGCGAGGCATCCAAACAGGTCCCAGAAGAGGTGAAGCGTCGATGATGCGATCACCGCGCTTTCGCATCCGACCAAGTCTGCCAGCCGACGTGATAGTTCCTCTGTCCCTAGCGTTGCTTCCAAGCTAGCCGGTTGACCGTTGGTCAAGTCTGTCCATGGGCTCACTTGATCGCTAGAGTGATCGATCCCCAGATAACATGAGGATGTAAGATTGCAGGTTGTCGTTCGAGCGATCACCGTTTCTCGTCCGCCCATCTTAACGAGTCTAGTCGTCAAAAAATCGGCGCTGGCGCATGGAGCGCCAGTGCCTTTTCGAAAGCTTGGAATCCACTCGATCCGTTCCTTTTTCACTGCAAAACGGCCTGAGGTCAGCGGCAGACGGTTTTGTCGCAGGCCAATCGGCATAGCCTTTTTCCAATGCCCGTAGGCACAAGATTGCATGCGCCTCTGCACAATTTGCAAGCAATGTTTCCGAGAAAGCTCGGTGTGACGCCAGCCGAGTTCCACGCTGCATCGCTGCTCTTTCGAGCGACTGGCATGCACTGTTTCTGAATTCGCATTTTCATTTCTCCTTGGTTAGTGAATTAACTTTAAAGCACCAATTACTTACAAGACAGGTTTTGGATGCGTGTATGCAGCGAACTGCGAACATGCATCTCATGATTCCGTAGAACAGACGTTCCGTCGACATTGAAAAACGCAGAACGCCCGTTTGAACGGGTTGTTCTTCTTCGCACACTCGGACAGGCACTCCTTGCATGTCATTTGCGATGGCCAGATTCCTCCGTTTTGATCCCTCTGGAGATGGGAGCCACTCGGTCCACGACACAAGGCGGTTCTTTGAGTAGGCAATCGCATGGTTAATCCTCCTAAGTAAGAGCTTCGTGTGGTTCGGCAGTACGTCAGGAATCCCGTAATTCCCGTCCAACGCACGGCCATGTCTTATCGAATCTGCCATTGTCGAACTGCTCCCACGATGACAGGTACCACGTCACTGACATCGACCGTGAATCGAAACACGGTACGCGGTCGCGCATTGGTGTCTTCGGGGTCAAAAAACGTGATCTTTACGTCCCAGCAATCCGAGTCTTGGCGGCAAATCGGACTGCGTTCGACTTCGATTTCGTCCAGCACCAAGCCCAACGTTGCGGCAGCTTGAAACGAGCCTGCGACGACAAACGCATTGGTACCTGAAAAGTTCAGCGCGCGATCTTGCGGAGTCAAACCTTCATTTCGGAACTCGTAATAGATCCGGGTCAAGTAGTTTTTCAATCCGTCTTGATCGTCCTCGGCACCTTCCTTCATCATTTGTCTGGGGCTTGCTCTCAGGCTTTTCATCAGTTCCCCGACGGTCCAATTGCGCAGCCCTCGGACTTCGGGTTTAATCACCGGAAGCACTTGCCCGGAATAGAGTTGAACGGTGCCGTGGAGGGTTCCAGGGATGGAAGCCATTTCAGAGAGATCGTTCAATTGCTCTTCCAGCACCTGCCGTAGAAAACGGTAACCGTCCAGCGCAAACGCCCCGCTAGGTGTAATGGCATAGAGGGGAGAAGAATCTTGGTTGAGAGTCCAGGTCAGGGCTGATGCATAGGATTCGTTCAAGGGCGCAGCTAGAAACCTTAGCATATCAGCGGGATTATGAACGGACTGACCATCATCCATTTCGCTTTGAATCGAGTCCTGGCGGGCTAGCGTGCACAAATCATAGGAAATCGAACCAAGAGCATAAACCAGCGCTCCGGAGTTACCGCCGCAGCCGCAATTCGATGGAGTGACGGACGACACAGAGGACGGCGTTGCACCCGTTCGCACTCGCGAGGCAACTCGGGCAGGAGCCGAAGCAATGGCTGCAGTTGGACGTGCTCCGCTCTCCTGAACAACGTTCTCCATAGCATCCTGCGCCTCTTCAGGTGTTTCTTCCGTATCCTGGCGTTTAACGCCGCCGCAGCCACACGAGGCAGCTTGTACTCCTGGCGGTGCCTCACTGCTGTTCCAGCGCGTCGACGCGTCGGAGGTGCTGACACATTGATCTTTGCGATTTGCTCTAGAATCGGTCATCTCTTGAACTCCTTGTTGAATTTGCGATTTTGCGCCTGGAATGTTTAGTCGCCCTGCCAACAGCCGACGACAATCGTCGACCTTTTGATGATCGCAGCCCAATGCACTCTGGAGGATGGCGCTGCGCACTCCACCTGCATCCAGTTTCTTTCGTTGTTTCCACTGAAGACTCATCAGCAACGCCGCGATACCAGAAACAATCGGGGTAGCGTAGCTTGTGCCGCGGTTCTCAATCACGCCACCTCTGGCGGCAGCTCCACGGATCCCTTCACCTGGGGCTAGAATTCCATTGGCTTCATAGGCCTTACCCCAATTGCTGTATTCCATTGGCTCGCCCCGATGGTTCATGGCTCCCACAGCCAGCACGGATGGCAAGGCCCCAGGAACATGCAGGCATTCACAGCCCTGATTACCTGCTGCCGCAACGATCAGTGCACCGTTTCGGACGCAATATCGCACAGCATCGGCTAATAACGGATGGGCCGTACCATACGGCGAAAACTGACCCGCGCTGACATTGATGACCTGTGCACCATGATCCACCGCCAAACGCAGCGCGCGTCCGAGATCGATCTGCGAACAAGGAGTCACCGAGCCATCCGATGAGTCTCTAAAGATTGGTATCACGAGCCCGCGGCAATTGGGTGCGATGCCTTTCACGAAACCATCATGCTGACCAAAAATAATACTGGTTACGTGCGTTCCGTGCTGCGTAGCCTGGCCATCATCCGCAATCCCTGGCGCAATTGGAGATAATAATGTTAGATTGGCATTTTCTAGACTTGGGTGGCCGAGATCCACTGGTCCGTCCAGCACAGCCACGCAGATTCGAGGATCACCGGTCGTGCTCTGCCAGAGATCGCTCAATCCAACGAGTTCCCCACCTGGGGAATGGTTTCCCTGAGTCAGCGACGAATCAGATTGACTGATCAGACACATGATGAAATCTAGGTTCAAGTCGTTGGGCGATCGACAATCAACAAAAAGACGCATACGCCATGCTAATATCGAGGTGAGAGCTCTGAATAGGGAACGACTGGGGACACACAACTTCGAGTTGCAACGCGGAAATCCCGTCTGCTAGGGAAACCAACGCTGGATGTGGGGAACCACCACTACGGTGGATCAACCATCTCCCAGATGATGCCCTGACCTGTTCCATCCCCGCGAAATCGGATCAAAGGGATCTTATGTCCTCGATTCAAGCATTTGATCGTATCATGCAGTCGATTTTTCGAGTCGAGTCCGGGTTGCGGCGACAACGGATCGTCGATGCGTTCCGGCCACCCCTCTTCTTCGAACGCACATAATACCGTTGCTTGATTGACCGCTTGCCATCGAAAGCGTTTGATCAACACTTGGTCCATGCGCAATTCGTTCAACTCCGAATCCCATCGCGGGCGCGCTTCGACCGCTTCGGTGATTGTGCTTGTTAACGCTGATTCCGATCGAGTTGCAACCACTTCCTGGTTCTCAAACGGCAGTTGTCGGGCAAAAGCTTCTCCCTCCGTCGTTAGAACAAAACAGGATCTCTTTACGTAATTCAGTTCGCCCGCAGACCGAAAGAATCTACCGTTGTCACCAGAGAGCGTCACTTCGATGGCGTGTTCCAGATAACGCTTGCAGACGAGCCATCGGAAGTCGTTGCGGGAAAGTCTCAGTGCTCGCAACTGGCGGAATGGGACAGCAAAATCCCAGACGTCGCGACCTGCGTCAAGCGCGTACTCCCGGGCTTTGAGCAATGCCTTCAAGGCACGTTTCACACGCGAGTTTAGCAACTCGTGTCCTATAGCTTGTTCCGGCTCGTACATCGGCGTCTCCCCGACTATCATGGCCGAGTGTTTATGCGACAAATATACCGCAACCACAATTTGTAACTTTTGCACATCGAAAAAGCAAATATTCGAGGCAGTTGTTTGAAGTTTCATTGTCGCCTTTCGCTCCGCGAAAGTGCGTGGGCCAGACCAATGGTTTTTGAACTGCGAAAATCACGCGGAGCGTAATTGGTACTATAAAATCACAGCCTCTCTGAGGTACGAAGGGCGCGGTGAATCGCTAGAGTCATTTGCCATACTTCCCACGCCCATCGCTAATCGCTAATCGCTTTGGGCGTGCCACACAGTGGCCGGGCCTGGTAGTCTTCGGTCTGCCGCTCGCCCAAGAAACCTCCTGGCTACGCCAACACAAAATGGCAGACAGCTAACCATTGCCAAGAATCTCGCCGGCCAATCTCCAACCGATTGCCACCAGCCCCATCGGCCGTCCGGTATCGGCTCGGCAAGAATCGACCCGGCCTCCTTCCTTGGCAGCGATCTCACCACTCGCCCATCGCCGTCGATCCAGGCCGAGATCCCTAGGTTGGCGGCAACCAACATGGGCCTTCGATTTTCTACCGCCGCCAGAATCGCATTGTTCAGGTGGTGATCGAGAATGCTGGAACCGCGAAACCATCCATCATTGGTAATATTGACCAACAAGTCCGGCGACTTGCCCATCGCTGTCAGTTGCCTCACATGCGAATGAATCAAATGCGGTAAGACGTCTTCGAAGCAAATGCTGGTGGAAATGGTCGCACCGCAGGGCAATCGCCAACCCGTCGGTTTATCGCCGGCTTCCAATTGCCCAAGTCCAATCATACTGAGAAGGCTTGGAAAACTCGAAACGAGAGGAATGGTTTCTCCAAAGAGTACTAAGTGTTGTTTGGCATAGTACTCAAAATCGTTGCTTCGGTTGGGTTCCACCCAAAGCGCGGCATTGTACCTGCTCGTCTTCCCGGTTTGCATTTTCAAAACATCCGTACCTAACAAAAACACAGTTCGATTTGACTGAAAGGGGGCCGAAATCCTTTGCAGCTTGTATTGCAGGTTCTGTTTGAGAACCCTCA
>JAYTVM010000444.1:0-50466 GCA_043743995.1 Pirellula sp.
TAGTACCAATCACGCTCCGCGTGATTTTCGCAGTTCAAAAACCTTTGGTTTCTAAGGCAACATCACGCGGAGCGTGATGGGTACTTTCTTCAGATTCGAAAAAACCACAGCCTCTCTGAGGAACGAAGGGCGTGTGAGTCGCTAGCTAGATACATCTGCCAAGCTTCCCACGCCCAACGCATTCGCTCTGGGCGTGCCACCCGTGCCACCCGTGCCACCCTACGCCACCCGTGCCCGTTTGGGTTACGCGCTGCTATTCCCGCGAAAATTTGTTACATTAACACTCCGCGACTCCATTTCGGAAAGTGTCGCTGTGGACTTACATATTGAACAGGAATGATGATTTATGCTTTGGGAAGGCCGAGAACAGTCAACAAACGTTGAGGATCGACGCGGAATGGCAATGGCCGCTGGGGGCCTCATAGGCGGGGGTGGAATCGGCACAATCGTTCTCATGTTGATCATGATGTTCCTCGGAGCCAATCCGCAGCAGTTGATGGAACAGGTAGGACAACAGCAGGACCAAGACGCTACCCGTGTCCGATTGACTCCCGAGAACGACCCCGATGCTCCGCTGGTGGAGTTTGTTTCGGTCGTCATGAAGGACACGGAAGATGTTTGGGGAAAGCTCTTCCGCGAACAACTCGGTTCTCGCTACCAAGAACCTAAGCTGGTCCTATTCAAGGGTGAAGTGCGATCCGCCTGCGGTCAAGCGACCGCGGCGGTGGGACCTTTTTATTGCCCGGGGGACAACAATGTCTATTTGGATTTCGACTTCTTCCGCGAGCTAAAAAAGCGTTTTCAGGCCCCTGGTGATTTTGCCATGGCTTACGTTATCGCTCACGAAGTCGGCCATCACGTTCAAAATCAATTGGGACTTTCTGCAAAAATCCAAGGGATGCAGAATCGTGCAGGAGAAGTGGAACGCAACGAATTGAGTGTTCGACTGGAATTGCAAGCCGACTTCCTAGCCGGTGTATGGGCAAAACATGCACAAGAAACCAAGCATATTCTCGAAGCCGGCGATATCGGGGAAGCCATGAATGCTGCAACCCAAATCGGAGACGATAAGATCACCGGTGGACGAGTACGAAAAGAGAAGTTCACCCACGGCACGTCTCAACAACGCAAAAAATGGTATGCTGCAGGTTTGGCTTCCGGAGACTTGCAAGGCATGATGAAACCGTTCGAAGTAGAATTCGACGCACTCTAAGGCGAGCGGCAGACATATACTACCTTGCCGTGTGGCACGCCCAAAGCGATGGGCGTGGGAAGTGTGGCAAATGACTCTAGCGATTCACCACGCCCTTCGTACCTCAGAGCGTGCCACACAGTGCTAGGTAGATTTCAAACTGAACCTCGCCTAAAATCGTCTCTGTGACGAGAAAGTGTCAACCTTCGCATGGCAAATCGGATTCCTGTCGTAATCAGCCAACACGAACGTCGTGCTGGGTCTATCGCGGACTACGAGGAAGATCTGATTACTCGCATCGTAATGGAAAGCGGACTGGATGCGACTCTGGTTGCAGATTTGAAGTCGATTGAAGTGGACACCACCGATCACCTTTGCATCGAAGGTCTCAAAGGGGACTTTGCGCTCGCAACATGGGAATCAGCCCCCTACGTCTGCAGTCATCTGCATCGATTGGGCATTCCTTTGTTGGAAATCATTCCCGTGGACGGCAGTCCAAAAACGCATAGCGGGGACGCTAAATCGCAGCCGCCAAAGAAGATCTTCATGATCGCCCTCGCAACCAACAACAGCATCGATTCGACGATCAAAACTCTCAAGGATTTGCTTTTGTCGCGGTCCACTCCGGTTTTTTCGATCGGAGAGCCGACCGGTAGAAACAAGCGAAATGCCGGGGATATTCCACCAAACGTAGATTTTAAGCAACGGCCCCCAGCTTTGATAAACATGTTGCCAAATTCGAGTCGAGTCGACGCACCCAGGCAAATCGTTTCTGCTCTTCCGACCGTGGAAGGGGATTTTCCGAATATCGACCAGTTGATGGACGAGCTGGATCGATTCGAAATCTAACAGTTTATCGATCCTTTAGGCGAGTGCCGTTCTCAAATCTCGTGAATTTAGCTTCGGTAGGTTATTCTCCGCCGCTCATCTTAGGTAAGATCCTTCTTCATAACATTTCAATCCGAAAAAACCGATACAGGAGTATGCAATAGTGACTTCACTTGCTCGACGGATTTGTTCACCATTCGCGATTGCGATCCTCTCGCTGGCCTGCATGGTCGCCGGCCATTCGGATGCTTGTGTGATCGCAAAAGATCCATCTGATGTTGCTTCGCTTAAGATGGCGCCGATCGATGCGGATTTCTACAGTGCGTCCTTTCGGCTGAGAGAACAATGGGATCGATTCGTATCTGGCCCAGTTGTCAAAGAGTTTCTTGAATCCTCCGCTGTTGAGAATGCGATGGACCAATTTCGGTCTGAGTGGCTGGAACGGGATGGCGTCGGCATGACCGCGAGAACCTTTTTTGAAAACCCAAACACCAAGGAGGCGTTGGCTTTTATCCAAGACCTTCTATCGACAGAAGTCTTTTTTGTCGGCGACAAAAACGTTTCGAAATGGTACGAAGCCCAGGGGAACTTGAGCGACGAAATGCGGTCTCAATCCCTTTCGACCAAGGAAACGCAAGAGGAACGAGCACTGGCGGTCTTTGCGAAGTATTTAGAAAAAATGGATAGCCTTACAATTCCAACTCTGATGATTGGATCGCGTTGCCAAAATGAGGATTTGGCGCTCGGTAAATTGGACCAACTGGAAGGTGTTTTGCAGCTTGGCCGTGGCATTGTACCCAACCTTGATTTAGTCCTTAAGAACTTAGATCGTGTTGACGATGCACGCGGAAATAGACTACAGCTGCGATTGGACGGCAAACAGATTCCTTGGGATTCCATTCCAACCAACGAGTCCTTTGACGAGGAAACAAAAGACAATATCCAGGAAGTCGTCGAAAAGAAAAGCATCACGATTACGATTGGGTTATTAGACGGCTTCTTTGTCGTCGGCATAAGTCCATCGAGCAAAGCGATTCTGGAATTGGGAAAGGGGAAATCGATTCTCGAACATCCCGAAATGCAACCCGTTCGAGACGCTTCTTCCCGACCGTTGATTTCCGTTAGCTATACGTCCGATGCGATGGCGAAAGCAACATTCGTTATAAATCTCAATAATTTCTTCTCTCGCAGTTTTACATACATCATACCCATCATGCAGTCGCTGGATGGCGATAGTGAAATCCGAGACTTCATTAAGGACTTGATGGCGGATTGCCTATGGGTCGACGAATCCATTGCCAAACTGATTCCCGAGTTCAAGGGAACAACTTCATTAGCTTTTTTGACGGACGGTGGTTGGGAACGACACGACTATTCCCGTACCAAAAACATCCTTACGGAAGCGAGTTCGCCGTTGATTTCTTTGACACACATGGGAGATGCCCCCATTATGTTCGTTGCAACCAGACTTCAGGATCGGCCTGAGTATTTTCAACTCAGTCGAAAGATCATGCAAAAGTTGAAAATGCGATTGGACGACGCTTGCGAACTGGATTGGAGTGACGTTGATTTAATCGATATTCAAACGCTGGCGAATGCCTTTATACCTGGAGTATGGAACGCCATCGAAGACAGTCTCGTGATGGAGAACATTAAGTCCTCTGCGGACTGGATTTGGCCCGACTTGGTTCGACTAGCTGATACCTGGGAAAAGAAGTTCCTACCGAGCATGACAGGTGAGCACGCCATCATTCTCACAAGTGGAAATTTATCAGCCAAGCAGTGGTTCAAGGAAATGCCACCCTCGGTCGATCCGCTCCCCTTTCCCGAATTTGCGGGTGTGACTGGTGTTAAAGACAAATCGCTACTAAACAATGCCTTTGAAGATACGCTGACTATTTGCGATGATATGGTCAAGTCCTTGCGGGAAAAGGCTCCGAACTCCATCCCCGCTAGTTACCAAATACCCCGCCCCATCAAATCGGAAACCAGCCTTGGTGTAAAGTATGGGTATGCGATCCCGGCTGACTGCCCGGTCCCAAAAGAAATGATGCCACAGGTGTTGTTTTCAGGCGACTACTTGTTCGACACTTATTCGGACAAGCAGTCGGCTGAATTGGCTGTTGTTAAGAAACTTTCCGTTGGTGTTGGGACCATCGACGCTAAGGCCAACCATTCAAGCGCATCCTACATTCACGTCGGACGGGTTTTCAATTTTGCACGTCCATGGATCCGGTATGGTCTGACCGAGACAATGGAAAGCATGGAAGAATCCCTGTTGGAGGAATCGTTACCTTCTAACTACGAACTCACAGGCAAGGACCTACTTTCAGCATGGGGTGTGCTGTCAAGGCTAGGTGAGTTTTCGAGCGTGACTACCTCACTGCCCAACGGTGGCTCGCACGTTCGATCTGTCTACAAAAGCCAGAAAATGGAATGAGCGACAACCATGAGTGGTTTGATTCGATACGGCGTCACCAAGCGATGGTCGGATGCCGTGGTGGTTGGCGGCATGGGTTACTTTGTCGAAGTCCCGGACAATGCGAACGGTTCGCCGCGCGAGCAATTTGAACTCGTGTTCCAACAGGTGGAGGCTCGACTCGCGCAGATTGGAAGCGATAAGTCGCGATTGATTCAGGTTTTGGTCTACTTGCCGTACGCGGAGGACTTAGCCATTTTTAACGACCTTTGGGACGACTGGATACCCATGGGGAACGCTCCCTCTCGAGCTTGCACACACCCTCAACTAGCGGCCCCAGGGTACCGAGTCGAACTTGTCATCACGGCAGCCGTTGTTTAGTTCGCTTTAATCCCAATACCGTTCAATGAAGCCCAATTTCGCAAAAATTTCGTTTAACGGTTAGCCGTAGGCGTACCTTAGTGGTTCGAGTACGCCTTCGGCTGACTGTTAAACAAATAATTGAACGGTATTGCGTTTATTCCCGTGCAATGATTGCGAGTTCCATAAACAGTCGCTCAAGTTCCACATAGTATTCATCCTCAGGCATGTCCTTTTTCCGAGTGCGTAGCGTTTCAATCTTGTCCGAGAGTAGATCAGACTCGGTGCGCTGCTCGTTGGTCCTCAAGTCGGGCTTGCCGAAGTTGGAAACAAGAACGCGGCTTGCAAAGGGTCCATCCAGCTTCAAGCCGTTTGCCGGTGCCTTAACCGGCCGAGCTCCGCGGTAGAAAGCTGCGGGCGTTCCGCGACCATCGCCGTTGTCGTCCAACAACGCTTGTTCCGAGGCTAGTCGGCCCTCATTTTCATAAAACTGAGCGACTCGATTCGATGCTGCAAGGAATGCCTCAAGGATTGATACGCATTCGTCGTGATCCAGATCCGTCGACGGGTCCGTAATCGTCTGCGACAAGAACTCTCCGAATCGCGCAAAGTTCTGTTCCGCACCACTTTTGGTCGCGGTTATCACAACGCGGTTAGGTCCTGAAAGGGCATTGATAAAGGGGCCGCTACTCGAGGCGCAATCCACGATTAACCACTTGGCTTTTACCGGCGCAATCGCTTTTGCAATGGCTTCCGCCGAGATGTCGGGCCCCTTCAAATTGAAATTGGTAGAAACTCGATCGTGCGTACCGTGTCCAATCAGTACCAACCACCGCTCCGGAAGAAACGCCTCGCCCTTAGACTCTAAGCTGGGCCTAGAAATCCAATCCAGGATCTGTTGCCGATGGTCTTTTTCCTCTTTCTTGGAAACGTCGGTTCCGTCGATCAGACTAAAATCATCCGATGGAAACGCCGAACGCCAACGTTCAGCAGATTCGCGGAACGCCTTTGCAAATTCCTCTTCGCCCGCTGCACCCACGACCACGAGCAGCGATCGATGGAGTGGTTGCTGCTGCGGCTCAAGCGGACTGGCTTGCGGACTTCCAAATAGAAGTCTCGAATCCGTAGCGACGAAGGAAATGACTAGACTCAAAAAAAACAACTTATGCCATGCCATAGCGACGTCTCAGCCCCCATTCGAAACAAATACAGGCGAGCGCGGTTATCAACACCCAACTTTGGTGCCACAATGGATAGATCTTGGTCTCGGTAACTGGAACGCGTGTAGAAGGGACATTCGAAACGAAGGATTCCAAATCGTTCCAGTTCACCATCGAGCCTCCTGTCTCGTCTGCGATGCTCTGTAAACTTTGAAGGTTCTCCCCTAACGATTGAAATTCGGACGCAGAGGGTTGGTACACCCAACCCAGTTGAGCCATCCCAAGTTTGCTTCCGTCGGGAGAATTGACTTGTGCTGTTGCCGAATAAACACCTTCTTCTTCTGCTACAAAAATGCTGTCGTATTCACCTGCCGTCTTGGGAGACGCCTCAGCGTCGGCAACGATGGTTTTCCCGTTTGGCGATGTGACTGAGATCTTGACGACTGCATTATCAACCGACTTAAAATCCGTTCCTTTAACGTGCACCAGGATGTTGGCGACCCGGCTGCTGCCTCGCGATTCCCCCAACTGCATTTGAATCGACTTTGGAACATCTGCAATCATCCAACGGATCATTTGTCGCCATGCCTGAAAAAGAGGTGACGCACTCGACCCTTCGTGATGCAACGCCCATCGCCACATGTCTCCGATCATGAACGTGGCCGTTCGCCCTTTGCCAAATCGCTGTGAAATGAACACTGGCACCTGTTCTTTACCATCGATTTTAGCCTCTGCCAGGACCGATGCCCCGGGCTTTACTTTGTTCATTCGATTCAGCACCTCAAAGTTCGGCATGCGTTCCAGTCGTTCGCGCTCGGCTATTTCATTGTCCGCAAGCCTCAGAAACGGCTGCAACCACCCTTCACGACTCAACTGATAGCGAACCGAGGTCTGTGGCTCACCGTCGTATTCGTTGTCCACTGAACTCGTGGCGTTGTCATCGCAGTAAATCGGTAGCAACTGGCTCAAAACTGAGTCGGAGAAACCGCGACCGCGCATCGATTCCTGGCCACCTAGAACCAAGAGTCCTCCACCCCGAATGGCGACAAACTGCCGCAATAACGATTGCTGATCTTGGGTTAGAAACTCATGCTCCAGATCATCGAGGATAACGGCGCGGTACTCAAACAGCTCCTCTGCGTCCTTTGGAAACCCTTTCTGCAACTGGCCAGCCTCGGTAAGCCCGATCCTAGCAAAAACCGGTTCGTCGAACTTAGCCTTTTCTTCGTCCAAAATGTCCTCAAAACCAGAAAAGAGCGGGTTCGAAGTATCGACCTTGGAATCGCGAAAACTGAACTTTGGTTCCTTGCGGGCAATTCGAATGAGCGACGTGAGCCGCATCTCAACATCCTCGTCCAAAGCGCGCTTAAGAAACTTGAATTCCCAATTGGGGCGGCCTGCTAAGTAGAGAATCCGATAAGGGCCGCGACCTCGATCGACAACTTGAAAGCGGCGGTTGTTTCCTAAAGTAACTTCGGCATTCCTGTCTGTAGTTTCTGTTTCTATCAGTGCATTGGTCACACTTTCTCTCCGGACGACAACTTGGAAACCCTGGACGCCAGATTTTTCAGGTCGGAATCGAAACTCAACCGGTACAGGTTCTCCGTCCGATTTTAGTTTGATGGATTGAGATTGCAGTCGCTTGTTCGTCCCGTCAAGCAAATCAACCGCAACGGTTTCACCCTGGAATCCCTTATGTGTCACACTCGCATGAACAGTCACAGGAGATGTTTCAAAATCGGATTGACGGGTTGTAGTCGATTGAATGCTCACATCGCGTTGATTGATCGAAGTTCCGATGCGTACGGGATAGATCGGATAACCCAACGTGGACAGGCCCTCTTCGGGCTTGCGATCGGTAGCATTGCCGTCCGAAAAGAGAAGGACGCCAGCCAGCGGCTGTCCTTGATATCGATCACCGAGCGACTTAAGTGATTGAAAGAGAGCGGATTCGTTGCCTACTGGATTCCGTCCAACAAACGTATCGACTGGTTCCAAGGCCGCATCGAAAATGTACCGACGCAATCGAAAATCGTCCGCTAGTTTTCTTTGCCAGGTTGCTTCGTCGCTCAAGCTGGGCTCAAGATCAAGCCGACCACTCTTCGTCGCCTCTTGCATAAGTATCCCCATGCTCTGGCTATTGTCCATCAAGACAGCAAAGACATTTGCCTGCGACTTCGGGCGTTGTAACGACCCCATTGGCTCCAGTAAGCAGAATAGCAACAGAGTAATACCAACCAGCCGCAGCCCTACAGCCATAGCCTTCCACTTGAATGGCATGGAACTCCGACGATACGACCAAAGCGTAACAACCGCTAATAGAACAGCTACCGTCACTACCGCATAGAACCACTCGGGTCTTCCTAAAACGATTTCTTGAAACCCTATGAAATCGGAAGGATTCGAGTTCGGCGATCCTGTTTTCATCGCTTCTTGGCGCCCCCAAGGTTTTCGTAGTACCGATCCTGTTGCTGTTGGTACTTGCTGGGGACAGGGTCGTGATCTACCGGTACGATGGCACTGCGTTCCGAGGACTTACGCAACAACTCCTCCTGTACCTTTTCTCGCAACTGTCCGATTGGCTCCGCGATAAGTTTTCGCACCAAGTCCCATTGTGGTTCTTTGGAGTGTCGCTTGTAGTCAACTCGCATTTCGCGAGCTACCTCGCGTATCCGCACAACCTCTCCTTTCATCTGAGGATCAACGACTAATTCCTCAACATCACGCAAGGAATCAACCCAGTTGCCGTAATTGTCGCCGGTCAAAGGCCCGTATTCACTACCGCCCTGTGCCATTCGCTGCAATGCTCCTCCATTGCGATTGCCTGTCGCCTGTTGACTTTGCGAAGGATTGCGAGAACCATTGCCGGCCTGTTGTTGACCAGGTTGTTGACTTTGGCCGGGTTGTTGACTTTGTTGACTTTGTTGACCTTGGCCCGGTTGTTGTCCTTGGCCCGGTTGTTGACCTTGTTCACCTTGCTGCTTAGTTTCGTTGTTGTCTGTTTCGCCGCTTTGTGCATTCTGTTCAGAAGGATCGGATTCGGCCGGACTGGCTTTCGGATCGCGAGCGTTGAGTTCCGAATTCAGTTGCCGCTGCGCTCTTTCCAATTCTTTCAGGGCTCGTCTAAGCGACTGCTCCTCGCTCCCTAATACGTCCTCCGATGCCTTTTCAATGTTCTCTTTAAGCACACGAATGCCGTTATTCAGTTCATTTGCGGCACGTCGAGCTGGTTCATCGAGACCACGTTCGACAAGAGCAGGGATCTGGTCCATTCGCTGTTCAAGCCCCTTTTGTTTGCTCTCGCGATAGGTTTCGTAGAGCTTTTCAGCCAAGAGCGGCTCGCTTGACTCCGCTTCGGAAACCGTTTCTTGCACCTTCTCTAACAGCTCTTTCAGTTCTTTCTTCTGGTCCTGCCAGTCCTTTCTTGTAGTCGGTTCTTGAGCCGTATCCCCTTCTGGACGGAGCGGAGAAGCTGAATCATCGGAAGGTTGAGGAGGAATCGCGTCTCGCGAATTCGAATTGGAGTCGCGGTTGGCCGGCGATATCTTCTGATCAAGTTTTTTCTGGTGCTCTTCTAACCGCTTTGCATCTTGGACCAAGTCTCGCATGGTCTTTTCAAGCTGGTTCGAGGAAGTCTGACGCAATTGCTCTTTTGTCTCGTCCATTTGCCGCTGAGCCCGAGTACCAGATGAGAGTGCTGGTGCAGTTTCTCCCTTCGACAAAGCTTCGGACGATTTTTGCATATCGCTTCTAGCTTGTTCCACTTGATCGCGAGCTTCCTGCATAGCTTGGCGATTTTCTGGTTGATTCATCCGCTCAAGCACTTCGTCCGAGTCTCGCAGGAGTTCTTCTTGGTTTTCACGCAAACGCTTTAACTGTTCCTCAAGCTGCTGTTTGGTCTCCTCGGTCTTGGCCTCTTGCAAGGCGGTTTCCAGGTTTTTTATCTGTTCGTTTAGGTCATCCTGTCGTTTGGCGAGCTCCGCCAGCCGATTCATGACTTGCCGTGTCTCTCGTTCGGCCGAAGGTTCAGGCGCATCGGCTTTCTGTTCCGTTTCGTAGCGATTTTCGTCGTCCTGAAGTTTCAACTGGTCAATCTGTTGCTGCCGATTCTTCTGTGCGCCACTCTTGGCTGACTTTTGTTGCTGCTGCTTGGATTGAACGATTTGGTGCTCGCGAGCGCGAAGCTTCAAGAGCCCCTCATAAGCCTCACGCTCTTTGCGAAGGGCACCGCGAAGTGTCATCAGGTCCGAATCAATGGAAGCTGTTCCGAGAAGGTCCTTCGCAGCGGTCATCGCCACTCGAACCTGCTCAAGATACTTTTCCGATTGAGGGTCCTCAATTTTCTCGGCCAGTTTGTCCGTCATGTCAAACGCTTCTTGCTGCGACTCCATCAACAGTTGAGTGTCTTCCGCAAACGTTTTGCTGATCGACTTCGGCTTTTCACGTCGAATCACGTTCCAAGTGCCGGAAATGATTTGTTTTTGAAGTTCAGCCAACTCCTCTGCTTTTTTCTCGTTTTCGCCTTGCTGCTGTTGCTGCTGTTCTTGTTGTTTCTGCTGTTCCTTGGACATACTCTCGCCTTCTCGGAAGATCTCTTCGAAAGGGCGTACCTCGGCAAAAAACATGTCACCATCAACGCGTCGAACCTCGCCATCACGGTCTATGTCCTCCGCCCAAAAATAGTAACTAAGCAGTTGATCCGGTTTGGCTTGCAATGACTCCATGTCGATTAAGTGCGACAACTCTACTTTGCCCTTCTTGGCCTCATCGAACGGAATAGTCACTTCCGTTGGCTCTGCGTCTCCCAACATGTACGTCAGCCCCGACCGTTGGATTCCGAAGTCGTCCTTGGCCGTCGCCTGTATTTGCAATTCTTGGAGTGGCGAGACACTCTCATCTTGCGCTCGAACCAACTTGGTTTCCGGCGGTTGATTGGGAATTACCTTGGCCGACAACTCTTCCTCAAATTTGGTGGCACGTTGCTCTTGATCGACTAGCCGAACCTTCCATCGTTGCGACTCTGTCATGACGAAGCTCGCTTCATATAATAACGGATCGTCTTTGCTTGCGACTAGTTGCGTTGCGTTGCCCGCTTGGTCCACCAGTTCTGCGACGGAAACGGGTTTGTTCAGTTGGCATTTCCACGTGAGTGTAGCACCGTCGACCACCGATACCCGGCGGGTATCCGCGATCTCTTTGGTGGCAAGTCTAGCGTAATTCGGGGACTCGATTCTTGCATCGCTTTGCGTCAACGCAGGGTACTCGAACACCTTCAGTTTGAAACTAGAACTCGCCCCAGTTAAGTAATCGATGCGGTAAGTCTGGTCGATTTGCAGATTTCGCAAATAACCACCAAATAATGGATCTTTGAGACTGCGTTGCATGGCGTGCCGAGCTTTTTCGCCAGTCTTGCATTCGGTATCGATCCAAGCTTCGTTTGGAACGTCGCTTGAAAATCGTACACTCACCACGACATCGCTTCCTCGCTCAATTTCGGCGTCGCCCGGCTCCACTTTGATCTTGTCGGAGATAGCCGCAACTTCTCCCTTGGTCAGATTAGCGTTTTTCGATTGACCTTCGTTGGAATAGACCATGAATCCAATAACTGCTGCCAATGCAAGCGCAACAAACTGGCTTGACCATGCGACCCTCATGCTGCTACTGGTTATGGTTTGACTCCAGTCATTCGATCGTGAATGGCTGATCGTTTCGTCGATCAAGGATTTACTTAGGTAACTTGACGTGCTCGCAGGCGTAGGCTGGACCGCTGTCACCAAGCGTTGCTTTAGCGAGGGAAATTTTTCCTCAATGCTGTTCGCTATCCAACGTGGGTCTCGGTAAGCCAACCGAAGCCCCAACCATAAACCTGCAATAGCCCCTATCACACCCAGCAGATACCAGATGCTGAAATTGGGTAGCAAACCCAACTGCGAAAGCACCACGGTAGCTATGGCGACAATTACCCAACCGAAAGCCAACAGTTTTGCGAATCGAACCGTACGGAATCGGCTTGCGACCCTCGAAACTAAATAAGCAATTTGCGGATCCATGCTCAACCTGCCTTACGTATGCACAATAATGATTCCAAGCCAACAACCCCAATTACGCCTACGATCACCCAACGCCACCAACCTTGTTGCGATTCAAGCTCAACGGCTCGCAACTGACGTCGTGAAGCGTCGTCTTTTTTGATTGGTTTGCTATCCTTCATGACTACGCCCAGTTTTTCCAAGCGTTCCAAACCGCTAACCGAAGTATTACTCTCCGATTCCGCTAAATTCACCGCCAAATGGGATTCTATTCCAGTTGCAGTCACCCGACGATAGATTCCTGGCTCGGAAAGAACAATTAATTTGGCCGCTTTTCCCTCCACAACTTCCCCTCGGATTTCAACGCCCGCAGGGGAATCGATTCTCTGATCGCTTGGGATTTCCAAAGACATGCCGACGCGATAAGACGACGGATCGTTGACGACCGGAGTTGCCAATCGATACAAGCCAGCAATGAGTGGCACAAATTTGGTTGACAAAGCCAGTTGACTTTCGTTCGGTTGCCAGCCTGCCATTAAAATCCAAATCTTTCCCATCCCCTGGTCTTTGCAAATCAAAGCTGGCGAACCGTCATCGAATTTCGCCAGTAATCGCCAATCGTCCAGTCGATCGGAGACAAGTCGACGATGCTTCCAAAAACGAATCTTCGAAAAATCATTGAACTTCGAGTCGGAAAGATCAGCAAACAAGGGATGTCGAAAATCCACGGACTCTAACATGGCGTATTGCCGGACTTGGGCTTCGGAGACCCTGAAATCGCTCATTCCCGTCAGTTTCTGAAGACCGATCGAGTAGTCAAACGGTTTGTTCATTCCGTCGCTGGTGCTGGTCGATGCAACCGCATCCCAAACCCACAATAAGTGTCCTCCTTGGTCAATGTACGCCGCCAATCCATCGGAAGTGCTCAAGTTATGCGAAGCAACGATCAATGGAGTGCTTTCTGGCGAAGGCCATGGCTCTGGCGATGCTGGTTCTCTGGACTTGAAAGTTACCGTTCTCTTCGCATCACTCATAGGCAATTGACGAAGGAAGAAACCGAGCGATTCGTCCGGCGATTTGGACAGCTCCTCAACACACAGCAGGTCCGACGGAATCGGTTCGCTGTGGCTCATGTAGAATCGATTGTCGAATTCGGATCCGTCTCCCTCGAGTTGAAGTGCAATCGTACCCTTTGGCGGTACGGGCATTCGCACGGTCAACGAGCTACCGGATGGCACCAGGCATGACACCTTTGAGTTCTCAATCGGTTGGAGTTGACTATCGAGCCAAAGGAGTCGCAAGGCTTCTAGGCTAGAACCTGTCGTGTTCGTGACACGCACTCGAAGCTTTTCGGCGTCGGCTGGCCTGCTAGCGTCCTCCGACCTGCTTGGCAAACGAGACTTGCCAACCCCAGCCACATTGGCAACTGTAACACTAGCATCTGTCTCGTCGACAGTCAGTAGGCATGCTCTTGCATTTCCTTTTGATTTCGGCGACACCGGCTCAATGCGAACTTTGCAGTCGGCAGGCCAAGAGTATTCCGCCAATCGTTCCACTTCTGCTCCAGTCTGGAAATCCGTAACCACAACGATTTCACTTGCGGTCGCGTTCGAATCGGACGAAGTATCCCAATCCGTTTGAAGCAGATCCGCCGCAGACAGCAACGCCAATCCCAAATCCGTATGCGACCAAGTTGGGGCGACTCCTTGCAAGGCCGCAATCGCTTGCATCTGCCGTTGGGATGCCGGGGTCTGAAGTGCAGTGTCCATTGCTATCAGCGGACGCAACGAACTATCGAACTGATAGACCGAGATCGCGTCTGTTGGCCCCGATTGCCGAATGATCTGTTCGACGCGCTGAACGGCTGCTGTCCAAAGGCCGTCTCGTCGCATGCTAGCGCTGGTATCGATCAACAGCATTCTCTGCGATCCGATCCGATCCGTATCTTTTTCTGCCGGAGTGTTCCAATACGGTCGCGTGAAAGCGAACGCAAGCAACGCGATTGCAGTAGCCCGCAACAACAGGAGCAACCACTGGTCGATACTGCTCTGTCGGGTCAATCGCGGCGGTGTCGGATCCAGAAACATGAGCGAACTCATCAGTTTCCGCTCTTTCGGACGCCGCCTAATCAAATGAAAAAGGATAGGCAAGGCGATAGCCAATCCAGCCAAAACGTATAATGGTGCTAGAAAACTCACCGATGGCCTCCGAGTGTGATACCACCGCGAATAATGGCACGAGTCCTTGGGCTACCAACATTCGAGCGCTGTTGCCGACTCAGGAAATCAAACAGGGCATGCTCGACCGATTCATTCGTCTGCAACGAAGTCCAACCAATACCGAGTTGTCCCGCCAGCTCGATCAGCGAGGCTTCATGTTTCTTAAACTTAGTTTGGTAAGAGACTTTGGCCAAATTAGGATCAACGTAGATCTCTTTGCCGGTCTCTAAATCTTCCAGCATGCTCGCCTTTTCCAGATCAAACGTGACTTCCGTTGGGTCGAGCACTCGCAAAAGTACCACTTCGTGATGACGCGCCCGCAACATGGCTAACGGTATCCGCAGCGATTCGGTGGGTACCAAGAAGTCCGAGAGAATGATGATCAGACTGCGCTGTCGAACAATGTCTGCTAGATGCGAAAGTGGGCGTTGCAAATCGGTTGAAGCACCCGAGCAAGGTTTCTCCAGCAAAGACAAGATTCGTTTGAGCTGACCCGTTCGAAATCTCGCCGTTAACACGTCCGATATATCCTCGTCAAACGTTAATAGCCCTGTTGCATCTCGTTGCAGGGTCAAATAATAAGCGAGCGTGGCGGCAACGGTTCTAGCATAATCGTATTTCGTGTAGTCGAGCGAACCGAAATCCATCGACTTGCTCTTGTCCATGACCAAGTAACAGCGGCGATTGGTTTCGTCCTCGAATTTCTTGATGTAGTACCGATCGCTTCGAGCGAACAACTTCCAATCGATGGTTCGAGGATCGTCGCCAACGCTATACGGTCGGTACTCGCTAAACTCAACAGAAAATCCATGCATTGGGCTACGATGAAGACCGTTATGAAAACCGTCCACGACCGATTTGGCCCGTAGTTGCAGATTTTTGATCCGCATCAACGTGGACATATCTATCCAACGATCCATCGCGGAGGGTGCGGTTGAAGCGCCGGGGGATTCACCTCCGGGTACTCTGTTGGATGTCGGAATGGCCATCCCTACTTGACCTCAATCAAAAGACGATCGACACAATCCTCGACCGAAACGCCCGCTGCCTCGGCCTTGTAACCCAAAAGCAATCGATGACGCATGACCGGATGCACTAGCGCTTTGATATCTTCCATCGCCACGTGGGATTGACCATTGAGCAACGCGCGGGCTTTGGCGCCGAGAACGAGCATTTGAGCCGCTCGCAATCCCGCACCCCAATTGATCCATTGATTGACGAAACTGGGTGCTTCGGGGCGTCCCGGTCGCGTTGCGGCAACCAGTCGAACAGCGTACTCCGCCACCTCTTCGGCAATAGGCATTCGTCGCACCATCGCATGGAACTTCAAAACGTCCTCGCCCGTAAACAAGGGCTCTATCGTTTCTGGCGTCTTACTGGTCGTATCCAATACCACTTTCACTTCATCCTTGAACGGCAAGTAATCGATCATGACATTGAACATGAAACGATCCAACTGTGCCTCGGGAAGCGGATACGTACCCTCCATCTCAATCGGGTTTTGAGTAGCCAATACGAAGAAGGGCTCAGGCAACGTGAATCGTTTGCCAGCCGACGTGACCTGGTGCTCTTGCATGGCCTCCAGCAAGGCCGCTTGGGTCTTGGGAGGTGTTCGATTGATTTCGTCCGCCAAAATCACGTTTGCAAAAACGGGCCCTTTGACGAATTGCAAGACACGCCGTCCGTCGACTTCGTCCAATATCTCGGTTCCCGTTATGTCTGCAGGCATAAGATCGGGAGTGAACTGAATACGACGAAATTCCAAATGGAACACCTGCGCAACGCTGCGAACCAGCAATGTTTTGGCCAAGCCTGGCGCTCCGGTGATCAAACAGTGCGAACCGGAGAAGAGGCAAATGAGAAGCTGCTCGATGACCTCTTTTTGCCCAACGATCGTCTTCGAAAGCTCAGCATCGATCCTCGCTCGGCCTTCGCGTATTTGCTTGACGATCGCTGCTTCTTCTTCGTATTTCTGAGTGACAGTGCTCAAGGTGAAAAGTCCTGGAATGCGAGGGTTGGAGGTTAGTGTTCAGTGTTCAGTTTTCAGTGGTTAGGGTTTAGTGGGAATTGGAGTTTCTATTCTCGATCTGCTATCTGCTATTTGAAATCTGCAATTTGCAATTTGCAATTTGCAATTCTGTGTTTGGCTTACTCCTTACTCCTTACTCCTTACTCCTCCCCTAATGCGTCATTGCATAAGTAACAATATTGATCCCAAGCGGATAGGCTTTTTTTACGGAGAACTCCTCGAAGTACCAGGGATCCTCCCCCTCGCGCTCCCAGCCGTCCCCTAAATCTGTATTGTGACAAATGAAAACCATGATTCGATTTGCATCATCGCGAATGGCACGGTAGTGAGGAACGCTCGTGTCCGAGCCCCATCTTGGCTCCCAAGTCACTCCGGTGCTACGCCCGGCCTGGGCGATTCCGATACTCGGCAATTGAGGCTTCTCTTTCAAATCGTAGACGCAGTGGAAAATCTCATGCTCCAACGGCAATTCCATCGGTTCGCGATCCGGGAAAACGCGTCGGATTTCTTGGTAGAAATTGTAGTACTCTTCATCTCCCCAAAAATCGTCGACCATCAAGAAGCCTCCGTTGAGCAAGTAGCGTCGCAAGGCGGTGACTTCTTCGGGATGAAACGAAAGCGCACCGGGTTCGATGATGTAAATGAATGGATAGTCAAAGAGCTTCGGGTCCGTCAGCTCCAATACGATCGGTTCAGGATTGACGTTTAATGACGTCAACTGCTTCAACCGCAAAGAAAAATTCAAGTCACTATCGCGGAAATCGGTGTCCCACCCTGCTCCTCGGCCGTATCCGTTTGAATCGTATTTGATGCGAACAAAAGTAAACATGTCTTTGCTGAATTGCTTATCGACATCCCAAGTTGGAACTCCATTCCGACCGACAGACTGCCAGTCCCGATTTCTACCGCGCCTGCCCCATTGTTGACCGATTACCACCATCGAAAAAGTAGCGATCAACAGCAACGCTACAAATACCCTCCTGTACGTAACTCCATTCATGGCTCTTCCGTTCCTTTCGTTGAGCTCGAGGATCCAGACTCGGAACCCCTATTTAACTCCAACAATAATTTCAATGCATCCCTGTACCGAGGCGATTCCTCCAAGGCCATCAACACTTGTCGCTTGGCAAACTTGGTTTGCCCAATCTTATTAAGCGATACCGCCAAGCGGTAGTGGATATTAGCCGGGTCCGTGGGTTGCAAATCCAGGCTGGCGGAGAGTGCTTCTGCCGCCTTTGCCGAATTCCCAACCTTCTCGTAAGCCATGGAACGCAGTCGCTGAAGATCACTTCGAACAGGATTGATCGCTTGCATCTGCTCGCACCATTGTTCAAGCGATGGCCAATCTCCTCGCTTCTCATCAATCTCCATTAGTCGAACAAGAGCTTCACGACAGTCGGACGATCGTGAGCTGAGCTCAATCAAGGCGGAGCGCTCGTCCAATTCATTTCCTTTGCCTCGGTGAATGCTTGCGAGCAATGCATAGATTCCTTCGTTTGAGCTATCGTCAGGCAGCATGATTCGCAGTTTTTCCGCTATCGCGAGGGCTTCGTCCCATTTCTTCCCACTCACCAAGCCTTGGCATTGAGTACGAAGTCCCCAATACGATTCTGGATGATCTACCAGCCAGGTTGCTATTTCCACTTTATCTTCCGGTTTCGCACGATCGAAATCGACTCCCTCGCCATACTTTGCGGCCAAGGCCATCGCATAGTCCCGAAAATCATTGTCAAGTAGGTTTAATGTCCCTGGTGCTCGCTTAAGTGCTTCCGATGCTGGCATACCAATCGACAGATCGTCAAGCAATCGACGCATCACCCCAATGCCATACTTTTCAATCCAGTATGCCACCACCAACGACGACTCATAATAGGCAAACTGCAAGTGCATTGGCGTCTTGGGTTGCAAAAATGCACCACTAAGTTGACTCACTGGGACCAAACCGGTACCCAATATCATTTCGCGATAAGTTGGGTCCATTGACTGTCCCCAAGAAGGATTTCTTTGCTGTTCTTCGTAAACCGAAATGCCCTCTGAAAGCCATCGCGGCATTCTATTCTTGGTCTTCTGAAGGGTAACCACGTGACAGTATTCATGCCAAAGTACCGACTTCCAATTGGAGTCGACCTGAAGTGCCGCCGGTGAATTGGCAGTGATCAATCGCCCGAAACAGACACCCAAAAAGCCTTCGCCACCCGGCAATCCAAAGGTGCGAATGGCAAACTCTTTTTGTTTAGGAAAGATCTCAACGTAAACTGGCTCCTCCAATTGGACTGCATATTTTTTCGTTAGCACTTCCCGGGCTTCACTCAGCAGTTGGACGACATCCTGGCCATAGATTCTGGCTTCACGAGCGTCCATACGAATAGCAAAACCAGGAGCTTCCAGCGTCGTGAATTTTTCCAATTCGGTCTTGAGCTGTTTTAGATTGAAGATGGTCACATCGTAGGGATCTTTCGTTCGGACGTTGTCGACGATTTCCCATCCTTGATCTGTTTGGCCCAGCCTCAGAAGGTCTTGCGCCAACTGTGTTTTAGCTGGAGTATATTCGGCATCCATTTTCAATGCGCGACGTTGGTAGTCGGCCGACTCAGTAAATCGATAGTGCATGGATAACTGCTTACCGATGATGTAATCGACTTCTGGATTCAGATTCCAAGGAACAAGCGCTAAGCGTCGCGATTCTCCTTCGGACTCATAGCGACCTTGCAAGTGGGCAATGGCTGCTCTCAAAGCCCAAAGTCTAGGGAGTTTCGGGTTTACCTTTTCGACTTCTGCCAAAACTTTTTCGGCGGAGTCGTAATCTTCCGCAGACATTCTAGCCTCAGCGAGATGGACCAAACCTGGCACATAGCGCGGGTTCAGTTCCATGGATTTGGCGAAGTACTCCTTGGCTTTAGTTGGGTCGGTCGCGTTCCAACTCCTTCCTAGCAGAAAATAAACTTCGGGATCGGTCTCATCTATCTTGATGGCCTTGGCAAGCGACTGGGATGCGACCTTGTCGTCGTTTTTTTCGACGGCCATGCGAGCGGTTGCCACGTGGGCTTCAAAAACATCAACTGGGGAATTGGACTTAACGCCTTGATCGTAGCAGTTTTTAAGGACTTCTTTAGGATCCTCGCCTCTCGCTAAAAAGAATTCTCCAACCGGCACAATATCGCTTCTGTTGCTAAATTTCCACGGGCTTCGAATCAGCATAGCATCCAGGTAGGCCAATTGCTCATTCGCCTTGATGAGCGAATTGTTCATCTTGTACACACGTACACCGAGGAGTCGTAATCGAATGCTTTCAGCAAATCGCTCCAGCGCCTTTTCGTAAGTTTGCAAGGCGGCTGGATAGTTACCTGTTACTAAATAAGACTCGATAAGCATTCGTGGCCAAAGCTCGTTCCAAACCCCCCGTTCCACCTGCGCTGCCGCCAATTTGATGCACGCTTCGTAGTCACCCGTGCGATAGAAGGTTTTGACGTCGTCGATTTCCGATGATTCGGAGCGAGCTGCGAAAACAAAGAGAATTGCTAAACCCAGTAGGTATTCCCTGAATAGTGGGGACGCCCACCATGCCAACTTTAAGCTGCGACACACCACTAGAAATGTTCTCGTTAGCGGGAAACCAAGCTTGTCCAACAAACCCTCAGCCTTCACGATAACCATTTGCGAATGACTTCGCATCACCCGTCACGAAAATTCAATAGATTGTGCTCCGTAAGCGAAAAATCATTTGAAAATAAACGAGTTTTTCGCGGATGGAACCGAAACTTATTTCGCGGAGCGAGCGGACCTACGTAGATCAGTCGCACCGCCGACGGATGTCCTGCCTGTCCAACCCGCCACGCATTCACCTGTTTCCTAAACGTAAACCCGCCGATGGAAGGAGACTAAAGGAAAGCAAAAAATCTAGAGCAGGAGACCCCGCGTGGGCGCGACAAATATCAGTTTGCGAAAAATGTGTCGATGCGAGATTTGTTCCGTTCTGCGATCTGGCGATTCAGGTTGGACTATCTAGCGATTCAGGTTGGACTATCTAGCGATTCAGGTTGGTCGGGCTGGCGATTCAGGTTGGTCGGGCTGGCGATTCAGGTTGGTGGGGCTGGCGATTCAGGTTGGTGGGTGGCTTGTCCCCCACCAACCTTGTTTTGGTGTACTAACGACCGGCACTCGCGAATCCACCCGTTCGGCTCGGCATTACCCGCCTCCGGCGGGCTATGCCGAGGCGAACGGGAGTTGGGACGACCGTTTGTAGTACGCCAAAACGCATCCGTCGGGGTCAAGCCCAAAACGGATGGGCTCGAAACAGTTATTTGCCGGACAGTCCAAACACCGCCTGATGAACACCTTGCAGTTGCCATCGTTATTTGCTATCGGAATTGGTTGTTCGACTCTTTACCCCCCGCCCTGGTTCAGACGCCGCGCTTGGAGGGCTTTGAACTAGACCGTTTTAGCCTGATAAGCTTGAACATCGCGATTTTAAGGATACACCTAGATATGGAAACAATCGTTGCGATTCTTCGGGCTGCACATTGCAAGAGCACACATCATTATTTTGCAATCGATGCACTCGACGAAGTGCCGAGCAAGCGAGGCAGGTCCTTGGCAGACTTGCTCCTGGCCAATTACGCTGACTACCTCAAGGGTGCCAAAGATCCGGACAATGTCTTCAAGGATTTCGAAAACCACGTTCTGCATGTGCGGGATGGTTATTGGGGTGGAGCAGCCAAAACCGCCGAAAAATGGCTTGAGAAGTGCAATACACTGCTCGCTTCTGGCAATTGGAAAGAAGCGGCGTACGCAATTGGCGTTTTAAGTCACTACTTCACCGATCCGTTCATGCCTCTCCATACTGCCCAATCGCCTCGCGAGACCATTGTGCATCGCCCTTTGGAATGGAGCGTTTGTTGCTCCTATCAGTCCATTTTCAAAATGGCGAGTGAAGACCCCCAACTTGAGTCCTTTGTTCTTAGTTCCGACAAAAATTGGATGACCGATGGTATCCTTCGCGGAGCCACGATGGTAAACCAATACTACGAACCGCTGATTGATGACTACGACATGAAGGAGTCAAGCCGTCATCCAGAATTGGCCCTCGGTTCGGATTCGAAGAAATTCCTCGCCAGTATTTTTACGTGGGTCCTAACTGGCTGGGGAAGCGTTATCGATCGAATTGCAAATAATTGCTCTGTCACGCTCCCCAGCTCATCCCTCTTGCTTCCGACGCTTTTGGCAGGATCTCGCGACACGAAGACCATCGGAAGCTCTCACTTTGATTCAAGCCGCAGCACAGACGACGGAGGGCCAGCGACTTTTGCGAGATCAAGAACCTCCCCCACCAAAAACAGTCCAACGATGGATGGATGCAGCAAAGGCAAGTCAACTTAACGTGAGCCACGGACGTTAACGCAGAAATTTGGAGTTGAGCGGAAACTAGCTAGCCAGTTTGCAATGCCCCCGAGTTTTACTCGGGGGATATTTACCTTTACTCAAGCTAGATAAATTCGCCCCCGGTAGTTCTTAGCCGTGCTACAGATCCATCAACGGCGCATCGGCATCGCCAAACTCTTTATCCGGTACCCCCATCCGATTCATCAACGTTAGGTACAAACTGCATAGCTTTCGCTCACCGTCCGGTCGATGTTCGTAATCCAGTAAACGGCCTGTTTTGAGCTGCCCATTTAGTCCGCCAGCCGTTAACAAGGGTACCTTTTGGGAATTGTGAGCGCTTCCTGACCACATGTTGTTGATGAACATTAGGCAGGAGTGATCGAGGACAGTGCCATCCCCTTCTTGCATCCCCTCCAGTTTACTTGCCAAATAGGCGAACTGACTGCAATAGTACGTTGAGATGCGTTCAAATTCGGCCGAACGGTCGTTATGTGAAGCCGAATGGTGTGCGTTCCTTGCATCCAAAAACGGATAGAAGAGCCCTGAGATATCCCGGCACAACAAAAGGGTCGCGATCCTTGTTTTATCGGTTTGAAATGCTAATGCAACAATGTCGCACATCAAACGCATGTGGTCTCGAATATCCTCGGGAAGTCCGTTATCGGGACGCGTCATAGTCGCGATGACTTGCGGATTGTCGTTCGCGCGAGCCCTGGCTTTATCTTGAGCTTTCCTCTGTTGTTCAATCCCTTGCTCGACCTCCCGAACACTGGAAAGAAACTCATCGATTTTTCGACGATCATCCATGCTGGCTTGTCGCCGCAAATCAGAAGCGTGTTCCCCTACGCGATCGAGAACGCTCTGGTTGCGACGAGCACCTCGGTTTTCGAAAAGGCTATCAAACGCCAAAGCTGGATAAACCTCCATCGGAACAGGGGACGTTGCGTTCTGCCAAGAAATGTGAGAACTGTAGGCCATCGAGAAATTGGTTTCGTGGTACCCAGTGACTGGCTGCTCGCAACCGAGCACCAAGCTCGATTGAATCGTTTCGCTGCCGATCCGGTTGGCAAGCAATTGATCCACACTCGTACCACCACCTAGTTCCGCTCCCTTTTTCAGCGAAGCCCCGGAAAGAATGTTCCCGGTTTGTCCGGGATGAATACCTACGCCAGTCGCGTTCTTGTTGAATAAGCCATTGATCACATTCAACTTTGCCTTCAAAGGCTCGAGTGGGGCGAGCGACTTCCCCAGTTCGATTCCGTTTTCGTTTTGCTTTGCCCACCAATGGTCAGGGTTGACTCCGCAGGCCATGAAAAGTACGCCAAAGCGATTAGGAAATTGAGGTGCATCGATTCCTGTCGGAGCATCTTCACCCCAGACTGGAAGCGACTGCAACCATGGCAAAGTCATCGACACGCCGGCTCCCTGTAGCAGGACTCGCCTCGAAACACGGTTGTTACTCAACATCAACTTTCTCCTTGTCGCTCGTTCCGCGTTTTTCCAAAAATTGAGGACTCAAAACAATGGTCTTTACCATCGCATCGAATCGGTAATCCTCCGAAACCAGTTTTTCCTGCATCTGCTCGATAAGTAAATCATCGGAGAGACGAAGGCTGCGGCCAAGTGCAAAAGCCAACAGTTTTCGGCAAAGGTTTTCGATGAAGTCGGATTGACGATTCTTCATGACATAATCTCGGAGCCCGGTTACACCCTGGCCCACTTGACCATTTGGAAAGACTGCGGAGTCATCAACCGGTTTTTCGCCCAGATCGCGACTGCGATGTTCGCCAATTGGACCATAGCTTTCAAAAGCCAGACCAACGGAATCAAACCGATCGTGACACACCGCACAGCTTTCGATCTCGCGATGTTTTTCTAAGGTTTGCCGTAAAGTCAGTTCCCCCAAGTGCGATTCATCGGCCGGCAATTCCGGAACGTTCGGTGGTGGCGGGGGAATCGTTTCGCCTAACAGACGCCGAACGACCCAATATCCGCGCTTGACGGGACTCGTTCTCAAGCCAGGGGCGTTTTGAGTCATGAAGACGGCCATAGGGAGCAGGCCTCCACGTTCTGATATGGGTAGATCGGACGCACGCCACCAATCCGATGAGTCGCCGGGAACTTCCGTCGCGATCCCGTAATGTTTGCTGAGTTCCGCATTAACAAAAGTATGGCTCGCATTGATGCAGCTAAGCACCGATCGATTCTGCTGAATCAAGTCGACAAGAAATTGAATAGGCTCCTGATACATGGCTTCCCGTAACGAATCGGTAAACTGAGGGAACCGAACGCGATCCACGCTATTGTGCTCCTGGAATCGTCGAAAGTCGAGCCACTGGGAACCGAACTCGATCGCGAGACCACGTACGCGATCATCGCGAAGCATCCGGTCAATCTCGCCGCTCAAATCAACTCGATCTTTCAACCGCCCCTCACGAGCTCGGGCGAGCAAGCGTTCGTCGGGCATCGTTGACCAAAGAAAGTAGCTGAGGCGATTCGCCAGCTCGATTTCATTAAGTGTCCGTCGGGCCGAAGTTTCCAAACCTAAATCGCCGCGGTAGCAGAACTCGGGTGACATGAGGACAGATACCAACAGATCTTGAATCGCTTCCTCGTGCGACAGGTTATCCTTTTGCCGTAACGAAAGGTAATATTGCTTCAATGCCTTTCGATGATTGGTTGGCATCGAACCACGGTAAGCGCGTTCGGCGAAGCGCTCGATCGCTTCCAAATGAGTCGGTTCAGAATTGACTCGCGTTTGTTCCACCCAACGGATCTCGCGGTCGATATTGGCAAAGAAATCAGCGATGGCCTGACGTTGATCGCTCGACGCATTCATTCGCCCCGCCTTGGCTAGGTACATCTCCGACAGCTTTTCGACCTTCGCAGCCGACAGTGCATCCTTGTTCTCAGGTCGAGCAAAATCGAATTCGGCATCGCGAAGGAAGTTGTGATCGGTGCGTTCGAACCAGAGAAATCCTTGGTATTGGCGGATTGGAGCAGCAGTCACGAAATCGAGTTCCTGCCATAACTGGTTCAATTCCGTACGTTCGTTGTCGTTCAATATCAGCTCGCATAGTGGTTCGTCGTCGCGGAAATAACCCATCATGCTGTGAAAGCCAGCGCTGAGAAGCCTGCCTTTCTCTTGCTTCTCTTTGGGCACTCCTAAATAGTCCCTGCCTCGTTCGGCGACGAAAAACGCATCCGGGAACGTCTTGCAAAAGAGATCGAGGTCTTGTTGGAAATGCGTCAGCAAGTCATCCTCAACGGGAGACTCCAGGACGCGCGCAATCTCAGAAGTGAGTTTGGCATGGTCGATCGCCTTGAGAGTCTCGGGCAGGAATCTTTGCCGGTGCGTAGCGGACTGCCGATTCTTCCAGAGTACAAACGCTTGTGCGCCATCGTGAATGCCTTTCAGACGCATATTGAAGTGGGGTTCCAGATGTCCCCTAACTTCTAGAATGAAATCTCGTATCAATTTGCATTCCTTCTGGACAACTTTGTCACCATCGTTCGGCAATGCAAGCCACCGCCTGCGAACTTCTGAGAGTGGGCCGACTTCGTTCATTGATTTGTTTTCATCTTTTAGAATGGCAACGATAATCGTTAAGTATCGCAAACTTAACTGATGAAGTTTTGCAATCCTCTCGAGTGGAACGTTTCTGCCTTCTGCCAGATCGGTTCGAGCCTTCCAAGCAGCGTAAAGATAATCGGCGATGTCGGTCGGCTGTTTGTTATAGAAGTCAACGATGCGTTGAACGCAATACTTATCCCGATCGGTATCGGTCAAAGCGGGGTGCGGAGCAAATGCAATCCCGGTTGGCGTCAAAACCATGTGGCTTGACACGATACGAGCTGCTGCCAAATACTTGTTCAGCAAGGCAGGGGACATTGCCAGCGATTCGCCGGAGTTGTCGAACCCAGCTTCATTGGCTGGATCGACTGGAAACTCCCTGGCCGGACGCAGATCGGTTCCCGTGAGATCGCGGAGCGTATTGTTGTATTCTGCGTTGCTAAGTCGCCGCATGGAAACGATTCCTGGGTCGCCCGCGAACCGAACCGCTTCTTCGCGCCGAATAGACTGCGAGTGTATTAGGAAGGACTGTCGTTCCTGTTCGGAAGGAATCGACGCGGCATCTTTTGGAGGCATGTTTTTATTGGAAACTCGCCGTTCCATTTCTTTCCACACAGTGTATCGATCGGAAACGGATTGACGATTTTCGAGTTCTCGGAGATCTAGTTTGCCTTCTGGTTCTGTGCCGCTATGGCATTCGATGCAATGCTCTTTCAGGAAAGGCTGAACCTTCGTTTCGAAAGCGTCTTGGGCTTGCGCATCCGTATTCGCGAAATGGTATCCCGCAATCCAAAGGAAGCACACGCTCCATGCCCCTGCGAACCGCAATGAACAAAGACGATTTCGCACGCTGGATAAAAGCATCGGAAGGATTTTTTGGAAGGTGGGATGCCGTAGAACGGTGGTAGGAAAAAAGAAGAACGAGGCTCGCGCTGAGCTTTGACGCGACAACTCGACTATTCTAGCTCAAAGATATTCTAACCCACGGACAACAAAAACGCAGGGAGTCGAAAAACCGATCGCCCAACAGTGAAATTCCCTAGCTTGTCCTGGGATTGCGACCGGAACTGCTTGACCGATCGACGTGTAACAAGTCACAATGTGCTTCGCCTTAAATTCCAATATACCTTAGATATTAACATGATGTTTGCCCAAACTGGTCTGAATTCCACCTCTCTATCCAACGATCCGACAAGCAGTACGCCAGATTTATCAAGATTGTGGTGGCTGCTCCCGCTCGCTTTCGCGTTCGTAGGTTTAGTTTGGTATCTTCGCCGTCCGTTGAATCGGCCCGCGCTGAAGTTGACGAACAAGACTGTTCCGCGTGCAAGAATCAAGGAAAAAGAGGCGGTAAAGGCGTCTGAAATCGAATCGAACACGCCTGCACTTACGACGAATAGTCGCAACGCCATACCCGCAAAAAAGTCAGGCAAAAAGTCGAAAAAGGATCGAAGAGTTGGTTTAAGCCAAGCCAAAACGACTATTGCTCCACAAACAGTTTCTAGCGAATCAAAATCAGTGGGCTCGAGTGAATTGACTCCAAGCCTCTTGCTCGGCAGTCCCCCCTCGACGATCGCACCAGTAACGACAACGGCCATCTTTGAGCCGCTTCGCGATGTAGGACAGAAACGGCGCAGGGCCGCTTTCTCGCCGCAATTTGACTCGTTGAGACAAAATGAAGAATTTGCCTCCAGTCCGCAGACCGGCGGTAAATTCGAACGTAGAGTCTCACCCGACTTTGCAACAAAATCCACTGCCAATAGATGGCCCTCTACCGTGACACAACCAGTTAGATCTATCGCGGTTGCTCCAATAACGGTGCCTGCACAGTCACTTCCACCAACCATTTCCGTAAGCAATCCCGCCCCAATCCCCGCTCCTACCAAAGGCTTGACCAGCTTTGTCTCGAAAGTCAAAAGTTCGGTTGTTACAGAAGAGGCCTCGGCACCATCGGATGTTGAATCTACCTCCTCCGACCTTTGATGTCGCAAAGCCCAGCCTCTAGGGCTTGCGTTAAGCCAGAAGTACAGCGCTGGCATTGAAAGTTTATAGAATTATCGATACTTGTCGCTGATCGCTAGGTTGGTCGGGGGCTTTTCCAGGATGGTCAAAAATTTGCTTCCGCCGGACGAGTCCGCTCGCCTTAATAACGACTCAGCATTGGCTGCGATTGTTCGTCAAACTCCAAGAGCCAAAACCTACGCTTCGGATACGCTTGTATAACGGCGTCATTCATTTGCTCTGGTCCCCAACGGACCCATAGAACTTGCGATCGCTCGATATTCGCTTCATTAAAAACCCACTCGCAGTTGACCACGTCATACTCGGCAGGGTACTTAACAAGCACAACATCAAAACCTGGTTGCTTCGAAAGTCGGCCAAGAATTGTGGCTCGTTTTTCAGCCCAGGTCGTTTCCCAGCCTTCTCCACGCGAGGATCGGGCTTGGGCAATACTAAAAGCGGTGCAACACTGAAATAGAATGATGGATGCAAACAATGCAACTTCGAGTCCCACTGGTCTTTTCGCCAGCCGCAGGAACTTGGCCACGCGCTTGACCAACCCGCGGGCGACAGTGCAAGCTACAAACAAAACGATAGGAATGAGCGGAGATACATATTGTGGAACCGCCCATGGAATGCAATTGATGATCAATAACGCGATTAGGAGCAACCCGATCATCCCTATGAGTCGGCGTCGTTCGGGCCGAAACACGACGAGTCCAACTGGAGCAAACGCCAGTAACTGGCCCCAGTGATTAACCAAGTATCCTAGTCTTCGCCGAAGTATTTCAAAGTAGCCGTTGAACGACGAAGCACGGTGATACGCATCCATCGACCAGCCGCGATGAAACGTGACTTGTTCCGCGAAGCGATGCCCAAGGCTTGGCTCGTGTGGCTTCTGCCAAATCAAGACAGGTGCGACCCCGTACTGCGATTCGTGAAGCTGATAAGGCAATTTCCATAGTTGGCCAGTTATCGACTGATTGATAACCAATTGCAAACCGATGCCGAAACTGAGAACGGCAATTCCTGGCAGGGCTGCACGCCAGAATCGAGGGTCCGAATAGAGTCCCCGGGTGAATAAGATTGGTAGGAAATAAAGGCCCAGTAGCCCGCAAACCAGTCCGCCTTCGAAAGGTCGTGAGAACAGTGTCAACACGCAACCCAATCCAACCATAACCGTGTAACTACTCCGCAGTGAAGGCGACGCATTGGATAATCGCGTTTTTCGATAGCTTCGTCGAATTCGAAGTAAGCCACCGAGAACCAAAGCGATACCCGTGACCGCGAGCCAGCCGTTCGTAAACTCTTGCGACCATCCATTTTGCCAATAGGGATGGGTGGCTGTCATCATTCCGGCAGCAAATCCCCAGCGCCGTGGAAAATGGGCCAGGATCATCCATGCTATGGCCGACGATGCAAGCCCGGCGCAGAGCCATAATCCGGCCGCGAAGGAACCAAACAACAGTTTGCCAATTGCAAACATGACGCCTAGACCAATTGGATACTTGGACGCATACGATGGTTGAAAAACAACGTGAAACGTCTCCATGGACTGCCAAGCCGATGGGACTGGGTTGGCGAACCGCCCCTCGAGCAACGTCGTGGCAATGAGCAAATTACCAAAGTCGTCGTGCATCGAGGGCTCAGGCCAACGCGAGCAAGCGATCGCCATGGCGATTAAGAAACCAGCCACTCCAGGCACAGCCACAGCCCAGAAGGAAGGGACTTTCAAGCATTCTCTAGCAAAGGTCGAGAGCAATTTGGTTTGCCTCTATTCGAATCCCGGAATCCCACCATCCACGCCAGATAGAGTAACCTCTGATTGCGCTAAGGATTAGAACCTGAGGTTTCTAGGATCGAGATTCTTCACTGCGGAGTCGTCCATGAGCCGGACCTTAACGATTGTGCCCGTGGCAACTAGCGCAGCCCGAAGGCGGACTTGAGGTCGAATGTGAACGATTTGTAATGCTTTATTGGATTGATGAAGTCATTAGTTCCATCGTATAAAAGCGTGCGGCTTTTCAAAACCCAAATCGTTCGAAAGTTTTCATATGGCAAGTACCGGCAACGCTCCGGCGTCCGAAATCGCTCCCCTCGGGTCGTTTACTCAGAATATTAGGTTTGATGCAATCGCAGGGTTGCTTGTGTTTTTGATTGCACTTCCTCTGTGCTTGGGCATCGCCAATGCGAGCGGATTTCCGGCTATTAACGGCGTATTCACTGCAATTGCAGGCGGAATCATATGCAGCTTCCTAAGCAATTCGGAAATGACGATCAAAGGGCCTGCGGCGGGTATGATTGCGATCTGCCTTGGCGCAGTAACCGATTTCGCAGTTTCTGCGGGCGTTACCAAAGACGGAATGAGCAATACGGACCCTTCGATCTATTTGAGCTATTTGCCTGCCGTGGCAGCCGTTGGTGTGGTGGCTGGAGTTGTTCAAGTTCTTCTTGGGCTTGTTCGTGCTGGGGTCCTTGCAGACCTCTTTCCGTCGTCTGTGATTCATGGGCTTTTGGCGTCGATCGGCTTGATTATCATCGGCAAGCAATTGTATCTATTGCTTGGTCTAAAGCCGAATGCGTCAACCGAGGCGTACGAAGCATATTTTGATCTACCTATCCACGTGCCGAATTTTGCTTGGCAAGTTGCACTCATTGGTATTGTGAGTTTGGTTATCCTCTTCTTTTATCCCAAACTGAAACAGCGGTTTGCAATTTGCAAAGCAATTCCTCCACAACTCATCGTTTTGATCCTCGCGATACCTGCTGCGATGTACCTCTACCAGAGTTTCGATGCTCCTTCGCGATCGCGATCTTACGAGATTATGCACGACGGCCATCCAGCCGCTCAAGTGGTAAAGACGCTGCTCGTAAAAGTGCCAGACAGCCCCCAAAATCTTGTTAATTCATTTATCTTCCCCGATTTTTCCGCCGCAAAGAAGCTTCTTTTCTGGAAGTGGGTATTGATGTTTACTTTGGTAGGTTCGCTCGAATCCCTACTCAGCGCAAAGGCCGTCGACGTACTTGATCCTTGGAAAAGAAAA
This sequence comes from Pirellula sp., assembly GCA_043743995.1. Taxonomy (GTDB): domain Bacteria; phylum Planctomycetota; class Planctomycetia; order Pirellulales; family Pirellulaceae; genus JBKCUI01. The sequence goes on from JAYTVM010000444.1 coordinate 30,235, forward strand.
ACCAATTTGAACCGTGACATGATAGCTATCGGTACCGCGAATGCAGCCGTGGCCTGTATCGGTGGCTTGCCGATGATTTCCGAAATCGTCCGAAGTTCAGCCAACAAGGACTACGGTGCACGCACTCGCTGGTCGAACGCATTCCACGGATTTTTCCTGTTGATTAGCATTTTAATTCTCCCGAAATTGCTCAACAACATTCCGTTGACAGCCCTTGCCGCGATGCTTATTTATGCCGGTTGCAGATTGGCCCACTACAAAGAGTTTCTCCATATGTGGCATGTTGGAAAGGAACAATTGATCATATTTCTTTGCACGATCGTGGGCGTTTTAGCGACAGATTTGTTGATTGGCGTTGGGATCGGGATTCTTGTGAAGTTGATTATTCAAATGTTCTATGGAGTCCATCCGATGAACTTTTTCGTGATTCCGTTGAGCACGTCGAAGCAGGACCAAAGCCAAACGATCTCACTTCTCGGCCCAGCCGTGTTCACAAATTGGCTGACACTCAAAAAGCAGATTTCGTCGGCGCCTCGCGATTGCAACGTGGTCATCGATTGTGCGCAGGCTAAGTTTCTTGATCATACCGTGATGTCGCGATTGCACGATTTGGAACGCGACTTCAAGCAAGACGGCAGAGTACTTACTTTGAGCGGACTTGACCACCATCGCAAGTTGTCACACAGTCCGCTAGCTGCCCGGAGGCTGATTTAGAAACAATTGATGCATCGTGGCGGATGCTGCCAGCATCCGAACCGACGCATATCGTGGCGGATGCTGCCAGCATCCGAACCGACGCTAGCAGCGTCGGCCACGAAACTGCACCTTTCAACGACACATATTATGAGCAAGCTGTGATAGAATCAGGTTAATTGGAGGGACTCAACATTCGGGCAAATGGCCCGAAAGTGGGTCCCTTTCGGGCGACGGGCTCCTTTTGCTAGGAATCGTTGATGTTCGAATTCAGTCGGTTAGTCATACTTTCGGTCGTTCTATGTGCAATCAGCGGAATGCCGAGCCTGTTTCTCGTTCGGCGATCTTGTTGGGGCCAACGAATTGCAACTGCTCTACTCGTTGTCGGATGCACGTGTGGGTTGATCGGGATTTGCCAAGTTTTCTTCGTGGTTGCAGACTTCGAAATCGCGCGATGGCCCACCCCCATACCGAATGCCGATTTTGTTTTGGCCGCCGATTCCATCTCGGCATTCTTTTTGATACCCATTCTCCTGGTGACGATGCTAGGCTCAATCTATGGACTTGAGTACTGGAAGCAGTCCGACCATCCTGGGGACAGTCAAAAACTACAAGTGTTCTACGGCTTACTTACATCCGCGCTCACCGTCCTCGTTCTGGCGCACAACTCGGTGACGTTCTTAGTCGGTTGGGAAGGGATGGCGATTTCGGCTTTCTTTCTCGTCGGAACACAAGATGAGAAAGACGATGTCCGAGAAGCAGCCTGGCTTTATTTGGCCGCCAGCCATGCGGCCACACTCGCTTTGTTTATGATGTTTGCGCTGATGTTCGGTGCGACCGGCAACTACGATCTTGTTCCCCTTTCCAACGAAGTGTTAGGGGCGGGCAACGCTACCATTCTCTTCCTGTTGGCGCTGGCGGGATTTGGGTTGAAGGCAGGCTTGATGCCTTTGCATTTTTGGCTTCCGAGCGCCCATGCGATGGCACCTAGCCACGTGTCGGCCGTCATGTCAGGCGTCTTGATCAAGGCGGGTATCTACGGACTCGTGCGCATGACTTGGGTGCTTGCCGAGCCGCCACTGTGGTGGGGTGAATTATTGCTAGGCTTGGGGGCCGTATCCGCCATTTTTGGTGTGGCGTTTGCGCTGGGACAACACGATATAAAACGGCTTCTGGCGTACCACAGCATCGAGAACATTGGGATCATTGTGATTGGATTGGGGCTGGCGATGATTGGCCGTACCATGAACGAACCGGTCTGGATCCTTCTCGGACTTTCTGGATGCCTTTTGCATGTTTGGAATCATGCTCTCTTTAAATCTTTGCTATTTCTCAGCGCTGGTTCCGTGATTCATGCGCGGCACACGCGGGAGATCGATCACCTTGGCGGATTGGCCAAGAGCATGCCATGGACGGCCGGTTTTTTCTTGCTTGGTGCAGCCGCAATCTGCGGGCTTCCGCCGCTCAATGGCTTCGTCAGCGAGTTCTTAATTTATCTAGGGTTATTTCAAACGTTGGGACTTGGAGGGGGACGCGAATTTCCGGTGGCCGCCTTCGTCGTGCCTGTTCTGGCCATGATGGGGGCCCTGGCTTTAGCCTGTTTTGTAAAGGTTTTCGGCGTGGTTTTTCTTGGTGTAAGTCGCCAAAAGCTGGAACATACGGTCCACGAACCAGGCTGGGCGATACGAGGTCCGATGCTTGTGCTTTCGGGTTTTTGTATCGCGATTGGATTGGGACCGACGTTGGTAGTACCCATGCTGGACAAAGCGATATCGGTTTGGTCGCAACACTCGCCACAACCAGTCCGTTCCCTTGGAGATATCGCTCCACTTGGCCAGTTGCGGACTGCGGCTATTGTCCTGCTGCTTTCATTGGTCGTCGGCGTGTTCTGGCTCAATCGGCGAATTCAGAAGCATTCCTTGGGCTGGACTGAGACATGGGGCTGTGGCTATACGGCTCCGACTGCGCGTATGCAATACACTGCGTCATCGATCGCCCAGTTCTTGGTGGAATTGATGGCGTGGCCGCTGCAACTCAAAGTCGAGCGCCCACATTTGACGACCTTCTTTCCATCCACCGCTACGTTCAAAAGCCACGTCCCCGAAGTCGTTCTAGAACGCGCCGTGATACCGATCGTTCACAGCCTAGGTCGGTGCTTGTTCTGGTTTCGTATCGTACAGCAAGGAAGTATACAACTATACGTTTTGTACATCTTTGCAATGCTCGTGTTCTTGCTCCTCTTTTGGCGATGAGTACTATGGTCGTCATAATCCTCACATTCTTGCATATCCTAGTCATCGTAGCTCTCCCGTTGTTGTTGCAAGGCGTGATCAATCGCACCAAAGCATTTTTTGGAGGCAGGCAGGGCCCTCCGTTATTGCAACCGTACTACGACGTATGGCGACTGCTTCAAAAGGGGACCGTCCAAAGTACTACCACCACTGTATTGTTTCGATTCGGACCTGTCGTCAGCCTAGTGACGGCCTTTATCGCCGCCATGCTCATTCCATTGGGACAAAACTGGGCGCCCTGCTCGTTTTCTGGCGACGTGCTGTTGTTCGCGTACGTCTTAGCTCTTGGTCGATTCTTTATGGTGTTGTCGGCTTTAGACACAGGCTCAGCCTTTGAAGGGATGGGGGTCTCGCGTGACGTTACGTTCGCTTGTTTGGCCGAACCGACGTTGTTTTTTTGCATACTCGTGCTCGCAAAAATCTTCGATTCGCTTCAAATGGCGGATCTATTCAATGCGGCCTTCACATCCGGCATCGGAACGGCAGTTACGCCGGTACTGCTTATTTTCGTCAGTTGGTATCTGTTGATGTTGGCAGAGAACTGTCGCATTCCATTTGACGATCCGAACACGCATTTAGAACTAACGATGATCCACGAAGTGATTGTGTTGGATCATAGTGGACCGATGTTGGCTGTGATTCAAATTGCGTCCGCGATCAAGTTGTTTGTGTTCGCAGCGTTAGGCGTTCGACTGGTCCTGCCCTTGAATTTTGGCAATCCGATTGCCGAATGGGTAGTGTTTCTTTTAGGAGTCATTCTGATGGCATTTACATTGGGAATTGTAGAGTCTGTCATGGCTAGGCTCCGGATGAATAAGGTGCCGCAAATGCTGACTGCGGCCGGAGTGACGGCAGCGTTCAGCTTTATACTTTTGGTGACAACACGATGAATCTTGCTATCCTAGACCCCATGCTGGTCGCGGTCGTCTTACTCAATTTCTTCCTGTTGGGGACAGGACGGCTGAAAGCCTGCATCTACGCGGTCGCGATCCAAGGGATCCTTTTGGGTATTGCATTTGCAATCGCTCATCCAGAAACCCAAGACGATGGCGAGATCGCCATCAATTTTCGAACCCTAGCTTTAGCCGCCGCGATGATCGCGATCAAAGGCTTGATGATGCCGCGAATGATGACATACGCCATGCGTGAAGCCAAGGTGGAGTGGAAAATCGACCCGTATGTGGGGTTGACCGCTTCCTTGCTCTTGGGGGCCATAGGCACAGGATTGGCGATGACGCTGTCGATGGGCCTCCCGCTCCGCGATGAACACCATAGCCATTTGTTGGTCTCAGCCTCGCTTTCCTCCGTACTCACGGGATTCTTGCTGATGACCATGCGACGAGAGGCTTTAACTCAGGTCATAGGCTATCTCGTGCTTGAGAACGGAATCTTTATCTTCGGATTATTGATTGTGCAAGCGATGCCGCTTTTGGTCGAAGTCGGCGTACTCCTGGATGCCTTTGTTGGTGTCTTTGTGATGGGGATTGTCATTCATCATGTGAATCGACAGTTTCAGTCGTCTACATCCGATCATCTCTCTACGTTAAAGGATTGAGGAATGGTCGAATTGCTAGTTGGATTTCCGATCGCCTGGGGCATCGTTGCGTTTCTGTTACCTAGTAATAGTTGGCGCCCTTGGTTGTTACCTATAGGCGGTCTTGTCCATCTGATGATGACGGCCAACGCGTTGCAGGCGGCAGAGGCGGCAGAGGGGCTTGGTTTCGATGGCTGGCTCAACCTCGATCCGCTCGGCAAGATATTTCTCGGTCTAGTCAGTCTATTGTTTTTCCTCTGCGCGTGTTACGCTCCCGGCTATCTCGCTCAGCGCCATCTGCGAAATAACCGCGTTCTGTGTGCCTGCATGATGCTCTCGTTGGGCATGATGAGCTTGATCATTTTATCGCATCACCTGGGATTGATGTGGGTCGCGATGGAGACGACAACGTTGGTAAGCGCACCGGGTTTGTACTTCAATCACAATCCTCGTTCGCTTGAGGCAACTTGGAAGTATTTGTTGATATGCTCGGTCGGAATCGCTCTGGCGTTGTTAGGGTCGTTGTTCTTGGCATACTCGGCTGTGTATGCTGGATTGGAATCGACTCTGATGTTCGACGACCTTATTCGTCAGGCTCCGCAACTATCGACCCCGTGGCTGCATGCGGCCATCATCTTTTTGGTCGTTGGATACGGGACGAAAATGGGATTGGCTCCTATGCATACTTGGAAGCCGGATGCTTATGGTGAGGCACCGGGGATGATTGGTGCGCTGCTAGCGGGAGGAATGACGAATTGTGCGTTTCTCGCCATCTTGCGATTTGTACATATTTCGCATGCAGCTGGCCAACAGGAATTCATCCAACGAATGTTGGTCTTCCTCGGGCTCTTTTCGATGGGACTGGCCGCCGCCTTGATGACGCGCCAAAGAGACTTCAAACGCATGCTCGCATATTCCAGCGTCGAACACATGGGCATCGTTGCATTAGGGGTCGGAATTGGCGGTGCGGCCACCTTCGCGGCTTTGTTTCATGTCATTGCGAATGGCTTGACAAAAGGAGTACTATTTCTCTCGGCTGGTAACATCCACCGAGTCTATGCGAGCAAAATGACGGCAGATGTTCGAGGGGTGATGCATAGGATGCCATGGTCGGGAGCCCTTTTTCTCCTTGGGTTTCTAGCCATTACCGGTGCACCCCCTTTTGCACCCTTTGCGAGCGAGTTTACGATGTTGTCAGCCATGTTTCGACAAGGGCACCCGTTGGCCGGATGGCTGTTCGTTGCATTTCTACTGGTGACCTACTTTGGATTCGGAGCAACCGTTACCTCGATGGTTTTTGGCCGACCGAGCGATGCGGTTGAAAAGAGTCCCTTTCACGACAAGTTCGAAACAGTCTGGCCCATTGTGGTTTTCGCGGTTTTTGTTGCAGTCCTCGGCGTGTGGCTTCCACCGCCACTCGCTCAACTCTTAAACGAAGCGACGTTGTTCTTGGAAATGAAGTCCTCTTTTTGAGATCCTCTATGTCGAAACTCATGGAACAACTGCCGAAACTTCAAAATGGACAAGCCTTGCCGTTACCGGCTGTGCCGGTTCTCGACATGCGCGAGTTTCGAGAGGTCGTCGTAAATCGGGCAATCGGCGCAACGCGATTGGTAGCCATGTTTGGGCACGAACTCGAGGGTGGACGGATTAGGATCTATGCAGTTCTCGCGGATCATTCAACGTCGATGGTCATACCCTTTTCAACGGACTTACTAAACGGCGATAGCTATCCTTCCATAACGCCAGATTGTCCGCAGGCCCATAATTTTGAACGCGAAATTGCGGAACAATGGGGGATCGTTCCGGTCGGGCATCCTTGGTTGAAGCCGCTCCGCTATCACCATTCTTATCGGCCCGGTCATGATGCATGGTCGCGATCGGTCAGCGATTCCATCCTACCTGCGGTGACGGACTACTTTCGTGTGGAAGGTTCTGAAATTCACGAGGTCGCCGTCGGGCCGGTCCATGCAGGAGTGATCGAGCCAGGTAGCTTTCGCTTTCAATGTCATGGCGAGCATGTCTTTCATCTTGAGATCCAACTCGGCTACCAGCATCGCGGTGTCGAGCGAGCATTGATCAAGGGTCCAAACAAGCGAACGGTTCACTATATCGAGACGCTGGCAGGTGATACGACGATCGGACATGCCACTGCATATTGTCAGGCCGTAGAAGGGCTAACGGGAACGATACCCTCTCCCCGTGCCAACACGATTCGTAGTATTGCATTAGAACTGGAGCGACTGGCCTGCCACACCGGCGATTTGGGAGCTTTAGCGGACGATGTTGGATATCTTCCGACAGCCAATTATTGTGGCCGCTTGCGAGGTGATTTTTTGAATGCGACCGGGGCGATTTGCGGAAACCGATTCGGTCGAAACCTCATTCGGCCCGGCGGAGTTTCATTTGACATCGATTCTGCCCTTTCTGAAACTCTTGTCGGTCGGTTGAAGCCTGCGTTAAAAGATGTTGCAGGTGCAGCGCATTTGCTATGGAACAGCCTTTCCGTACAAAGCCGCTTTGAGGAGACCGGCAAAGTCACTCAAGAAACTGTCGAAGGGCTCGGAATCGTTGGAGTCGCACAGCGCGCTACTGGGATCGCACGCGATATTCGACAAGACTTTCCGAGCGGAATCTTTCGAACGATGAAGATCCCAGTCGCCACTTGGCCTTCCGGTGACGTCTTCGCACGCGCTTTTGTTCGAAGTATGGAGATCGAACGCTCTGGACAATTCGTTATGGACCAGCTGCAATCATCGCGTTCTGGTCCGATCCAAGTCGAAAGTGGTCCGCCCGCCACAGAATCTTTGGTGGTCTCGTTGGTAGAAGGTTGGCGCGGCGCAATTTGTCATGTCGCGATCACCAATCGCGAGAGCCGATTCGCACGATATAAGATAGTCGATCCGTCCTTCCATAACTGGATCGGGCTAGCCATGTCGCTACGCAATCAACAGATTTCCGATTTCCCACTTTGCAACAAGAGTTTTAACCTTTCGTATTGCGGCAACGATTTATAAGGCACTGTACCATGTTCCAAATTTTAGCCGAACGCTTTCGACAAGGCTATCGAACTGCATCGTACCCCGCTGGCCCAGCTCCGGCTCGACCGTCGCGCTTTCAGGGATTGCCGATACTCGACCAGGCAAAGTGCTCCAATGGCTGTCAAAAGTGCATCGAGAGCTGTCCGACGGATGCCATTCAAAAACATAACAATCATTTGCAAATGGACCTCGGTAAGTGTTTGTTCTGCACCGAGTGCGTTCAGGCATGCCCCGAGGGTTCTATTGAGTTTACCGACGAATACCGTTTGTCAACGCGTTCGCGAACGGATCTCGTTATCGGCGAACGCGAATTAAAGCTGGCGGCCGCTCTCGAGGAGAAAACCAGTGGGCTCTTTGGGCGTTCGCTGAAGCTTCGACAAGTCAGCGCTGGAGGCTGCAATGCTTGTGAAGCCGACGTCAATGTACTCAATACTGTCGTGTTCGATTTGAGCCGTTTTGGAATTCAATTTGTTGCGTCGCCGCGTCACGCTGATGGCTTACTCATTACTGGTCCCGTAACTGAGAATATGCGAATTGCCCTGTTGAAGACTTATGAGGCCGTTCCAGAGCCGAAATTAGTAATAGCTGTCGGTGCCTGCGCAATTTCCGGCGGTCCCTACTTCGATCATCCGGAGACGCATAACGGAGCAGATGCCGTGGTACCTGTCGATTTATACATCCCTGGATGCCCACCAAGCCCATGGACCATTCTAGACGGACTATTGCGTCTCTTAGGACGGCTTGCCGATCAATGAGCGGCGTCCTCAGCCTTTGCGTCGTGTCGTGCGACGTTGCGATGATCAAGCAGTTCGACAGCCGCATCAAATCGGGAGTGGACGCCAGGTTGGGGGCAAAGACCTGCACCAATCAACAACAGTGTAAACGTCATGATGGCGATTCGTTCCGATCGGACGGACGCTAATTGAATCGTCGAATGATGCGTCGTGCCAGTGAATATACGAAAGTAAGCTTGGAGAATTGCGATTCCGTTCAAGGCCGTCGAGACGACAACCACACCGCCAACCCACGGTGAGATCTCAATAGCCGCTTCGACGAGTAGTTCCGTACCTGTAAAGCCGATCGTGCACGGGAACCCAACCGCGGATAGCCCTGTCAATAGAAAAAAACCAGCCAGATGAGGCATGTGGGAGTACAAGCCGTGGTAGTGGTTTAGCGAGAGCGGACCCGTTCGAGCTTCGACACACCGCAATGTCAACCCGAGGCCAGTAAGTGATAGAGCGACCGAAAACCATACACTTAAGGCTCCCGTTAGTCCTATCGGCGTCGTCGTTTCAAGTCCGACAAGAACCAACGCGGAATGGCTAAGGAACAGGAAGCAAAAAAAACGTCGAGAGTCTGTCTGGACGATCGCCATGCAGGAAGCATAAAGGGCTGTTGTCAAGGACAGGAGAGCGATGCTCCGCAGAGCCCAATCGGGTGCTATCGGCAATACCAACCTCATCGTCGCGTAGGCTCCAACCAAAGGAGTGATGAACAACAGAGCGTTGCCGAATGCGGCATGTTCAAAAAGATCCGTAATCCAACAGTGGAGTGGGGCACAGCCGCTACGAATCAAAACCGCGGCCACCAACATGACAATTCCTGCCCCCCGCCCGAAGTCCGATGTCGACCATTCATAGCAAGCGGCGCCCGTTGCCATCAAAAATAACGATAATCCAATATGTACTAGGAAGACTCGCGTTGACTTCCTTCGCGTTCGCAAATCGATGGTCATCGGTATCGTATTCAATACCAAAAGTGCTATCAGCAACCAAGTCTCTTTGCAACTCAAGACGGCGAGAGTCGACGAAAGCGAAAGCAACCCTAGGGCGAAGGAATATTTTCCAAGTTTCACCCGAGGCGTTGCCAACATTGTCAAAAAAAAGAGCAATGCCGTTAACGGCAATAGCGGAGCGTTTAGTTTATCGATAACGAATTCATCGCGTCCAATGATCGACTTGACGACATCCCAATGATCATGTGCCTCAAAGGAAAAGAGCGTCTCGAAGTCGATCCAACCGGCCAAGGCAAGCAGCAAAGTGGTTCCCGCAACCGCTAGGCTTGCGGAACGCGCCCTTGTCACGTCGAGAATCCTACCGACCCATAGCGATGCCACCGCGGGGACGAGAATGCCGAGTTCTAACCAGGGCAAATGCAATTCATTCATCGTTTAATTGTTTTCCTGAAAGCTGTGGCTTGCGTGCTCAATCATTCCGCGATTCCTGTGGATGCGATTTCGAATGATGATGGGAACCGGCTAGCCAGTGAGTCCAGGCTCGCTCCCAACGATTGAACGTTGAAAACAGACGGACGAAAGGATTGACAATACACTCGTCCAACATTGCATCCATATACCCTCGTTCCATGGCACCGCGGTAGAGACGTCGTTGTGTCGAAACCCCAAGGCCAGCAATGATGCGAGGCGAGCCATGATCGAGAGTCTTACCGATGGCATTTTCCATCGTTTTGTAGTCGCGAAGGAGAGTCGGGGCTCGGAGCAACTGCAGCGAACGCATACACGCGTGGCCGACGATGTGGATGAGAGCTAAATAGCGAAACCCAACTCCGATCTCGACGACAATGATACTGACTTGAGTGAGTGAGGCAAAAGCGAGTGCGCTCTTGATGTCCGTTTGAACTCGTCCTGCCAACGCGGCAAAGACAGCCGAAATCAGCCCAAGGCTGATTACCATCCAGCTAAGCAATGACGATTGATCCAATATCGGACTAACTCGCAAAAGCAGGAACGCCCCCAAGTGCACCGAGAGTGCACCGTAGAATATGGCGCTGGAAGGGGTCGGGCCTTCCATTGCGCGCGGCAGCCAGCCCGAAAACGGAACGAGTCCCGACTTGCCAGCGGCTGCGATCAAAAGGAAAGTCCCAACGAGCAAGGCCGATCCGTTACTGAGTGAAGCGGTCCCCGCGGGCCACGCCTCGTTGCCCATCAGAACACCAAAGTCCCCTTCGCCCGTTTGATGATGCAACGCAATTGCGGCCGCCAGAAACGCCGCGTCGGCAAGTCGATAGATCGCCCAGACTCGAAGCCCGTTCGATACAGGTGACGGCCGCTCGTGAAAATACGCAACCAAAAGTGCGGAAGATAGTCCAACCAGTTCCCAACCGAGAAAAAGCGTTTCGATCGTGCCAGCCAGCGACGCAAACGTCATTCCGACCAAAAACATCGAAAAGCTTAAGAAAAACCTTTGAAAGCCTGCGTCACGATGCAGATAACTAAGGCCAAAAGAGCCCACTGTTCCGCACAATACCAACGACAGGATAGCCATCGGTACGCTAAGGCGATCGAAGACAAATTTGATATGAAAGTGGAAGTGAACATCGTGGATCTCGACCATATTGCCCAAGTCGATCACTTCACGACGCGAGCCAGTGGAAAGCATGATGGCAAGAACACCTAACGTTGCCAACAAGCTTAAACCGACCGAAGCTTTCAACCAACGACCGAGAATCAACTCACTCAACGGTCGACCGACGAGCAGCCTACCCCCAATGAGCAACAAGAGTGCACAAGGGCAAACGACAGTAATGCAACCGAAGACTTGCGTCCACTGGGCAATATTCATTTGCCTACCTCAATCGATGCGTTTCGTTGTGTGGCAACCGCCATTGCGTCGATCTTCGCGAAACCAAGTGGCTCACGCCAACCTCGATACCAATCGTGCGAAACAGGGAGCGTTGGTAGAACATGCGGTCCTGATTGGTATGGCTCAAATCGGTCGCCTTGAAACAATTGAATTTGGTTCGAATTGGGGTCCAGCGTGGCGATTTGTACCCAGTGATTGCGAATGTAAGTCTTAATGAGTGGATTCCGGTCCATGATGGACAAGATCGATTCAGGCTTGGCTTCGACGATAAAGAGGATTCGCACGGGCTCATGAATCTCAACCATTTGCTGGCTAAGTCCAGTCCGCAAATCACTGGCTGCACCTTCCATAACGCCAATCAAAGAGGTGATATTGTGTGGCAGCTTGGTCCCGCAACCGTAGCCAACATTGTCGACCGTCGAAAAATAGTATTCCAAGGAGATACCGCCACAGACTGGAATCACGGCTTGCATAATTCGCATTAAGATCAATGTCGATTCGTCATCGGTCGTTGGATCGTACGAGGTGAGAAAACAGCGTCGATCCATAAAAAGCCCCCGCGTTCGACCGCGACGCCCGACAAAGCAGGCGGCATTGGTTGCATGGTTGTATTCCGGTCGAACTTGAGCAAGATCCTCGGAGCGTCTCTCAACATGGCGTAAGGCGTCTTCATCACTGCTCCCCAAGTCGAGAGAATAAAAACGGCGAGCTCGCTCAAGAGCGTTTCTTCGGCGGGCTTTCTCAATGGTTTCACAAGCGGCCAAGAATTTTGAGGTGTGATTGGGCGGGATTCGGTCGACGTCCAAGTATTGGATCGAATCGTCGCACGTATTATGAAACCCGCCAACAAAAAGAGTGGTATCCGGAATGACCAGTCCCCGTTCCTTGAGCAAGGCTCGTACACGCGGGTCGTTCGCCATCTGCGCGACCGCTCTCGCGTTGGGACCTCCTTGACCGCCTCCGCAAGCTCCGCAGTTGTATGCCGATTCATGAGGGTTGTTCAAACTCGAAGATCCGTGGCCAAACACGACCACCAGCGGTGCGAAATGGCCTTGGATTCCAAGATCGCCCGTAAGTCGTTCGATCATGTTCGCCATCTCGACCAGCGTAAAGCCCTCAGCACCTTTGTCGGTTACCTCGGATTGTTCGCCTCGTTCAAGCCGAAGTTGTGTGGCTACCGTTGGGCGAACGAGCTTCCCGAATTTTCTGCGAATTTGCGATGTCAATCGCGGAAACAAGACACGAGCTACTAACGGAAATGCATTCAAAGAGCCCAACAGCGCGGTGAGTACTCCACTAAATAGACTCCGGCTGCTCATGTGAAACGTTTGAGACGCTTTGCCAATCAACAGTCTTGATTGGGCTCGCCTAATTTCAGCCTCCTTCGCCGATAATGGACCGACTTCTTCGACGTAGTTCTTCGGAAGCATAATGATCGGGCAAAGCGGAATAAAATGCGCATCTGCCGCTCCTCGAAAGTACATGGGGACGTTGAAGAATCCGGCTGCCCCAAAGGTCTCAACGCTTGCATCGACCTCTTCCAAGTGCCGACGAAACGACTCTTCGCGGTCGTCGATACACGTGATCACTTGAAAGGATACCGAGGCTGGCTTCTTGAGCGGAAGTTGAGAGTGTTCCGAAAGTGAATCCAAAATCTGGCTGCGATAACGATGCTCATAAGCCAAGTGAAATAGCCGTCGTCGTTCCAAGTCATCAAAAATCCCAATTTCTGCAACCACATTTTGCCATTCCTTTGGCGACCATCCGTAAAGTGTCCGTGGCGACCAACCTAGACGCTGTGCCAACTGAAAAACATCAAAGGCACGTTGTTGAACGGTCTGACGAAATGGATCATGCCGTTCCGGATCGTCGAGTGCCAATACGTCCGAAAGCTCATACGATCCATGTGGAAGGTGTTCTTCGAGACAATTCGCAGCCGAGAGGCGATCGAGCAACAACCGAACCGCAAGGAATTCTTCAAGCGAGTCCTTGGGCGAAGGATATAGCATCCAACTCGCATTGCAGGACATTTGCTCAACCATGCCGGTCCACCCGGGCAAGGCCAGCAGAGTCTTCTTGATGTATTTGTCAACCGTTTCAGGTGGCACCCCCAAAACAGCAAGCGAGTTGGCAATGGATTCGATAGGCGTCGAAACCGTTTGGCGCTCTGTTGCGATCATCGCCCGCAATGGCTTCAACCATTTTTCCGCCCACAGCGACTTCTCTTCAAAAAGCGATAGGAAACAACGATAAAAACCGTCGCTTCTCTGTGGAATAGACCACGCGGCAAAGCCCTGATCCAAAAACGCCGAAGTGAATCGAATCAATAGATCGTGAACCTGTGAATCGCAATCGAACTGAGACAACTTCAGCAAGATGTCGCGATGACGATAGGTTGGTGGCGATCGATGTTGCGTCGGTGCGGTATGATGCACTCCGTTTTGGCAAATTCGCCAAAGCAGTTGAAGTGTCAGTTGCTGCCATTGGGAATCGCTCCACGACTCGATTTTGTGCATCGGAAATTGCTGGATGGTTGTCCGAATGGAAGCCGGGATCGCGGATGACGGTTCGGCTAGATGCAGTCGCAAATCTCGCATGATCCAGTGTCGAGTTGATTCCAACACGGACTGTTGTGTTTGCGGTTCGACGCCGGTCCGAAATCGATCCAATGCATCGCTTTGAGCAAACAGCCACTTTAGTTCGGCGTCGCTGCCGGTGAGAACCGGATACAGGAGCATATTGTATCGCAGGTCGTATCGTGTTGTTCCTTTGGCAATTTCCTTGGCCCCGGAAGCACCTAGGTCAAGTCTTAAGACGGCTTGCAGGTCTTTGCCTTGAATTCGATCGCGGGCCATTTCCTCACGGTATCGGAATTCCTGCCAATAAGGCTGCGACCCATAGGTCCGCAATCCCTCAACAACCGCTTCATCAAACGGCAAATGCTCAAAGGCATGGAGCGTGTTGTGGTGAATAAAAACCGCGATCGGCCCCTGCGTCGGCAGGTAGTGTTTTGCATGCTCGATCGCATGGCGAACAGAATCCAAACTCGTTTTGGCGACAGACGCAGTAGACTGAAGGTTCAAATCAGTAGGCACAATCACAAAGTTCAGAATCTCAAGTGTAAATGATCGGTGCCGGCTGGCTCAAACGGATACTCCTGTGTTGACCGAAGTAGTATCGCACAATGTTCGGCATTCTTACAGACCGACAAAAGTTACAAAACAGTTAGACTTCGTGCATTTACGGCACGCACCACCCTGAATGCCCGGAATTGAGGACCATTCGATGGAATGGAGAGTCGTCGGAAGGGCTGAAAGGGTACACTCTGAAGCCTCGCCCTCAAATTCCGTTAGTGCCAATGAAGCGAATCCAGCCACAAATAATGGGTAAATTCCGTTCCTTTCGTCATTCTGAGGTTGCCAGAAATGTTCATCTCGATCTTGAACGCGCAAAAAAAGTTGGCCATGAGGACCTCGCCATATTGTTCCGGCTCTATTACTCCCTTGAGTTTGCGATGGGCCAAGTGTTTTCGGATGGGGATCTCAATTACCATCCGAATGCCAGTTTCTCGGTTCTCAAATTTATTGAAAATCTTAGGTTGATTCTGCGACGATGCGGTGAAGGTCGCCGCTTCCTCGATGTCGGATGCGGTTTGGGCAATAAGGTTTGGATTGCGAAATCGATAGGATTCGACGCCTACGGGTTGGAAATCAATCCAAAATACGCGGAAATTGCGATTGAGTGTGTCGGGGCGAATCGCATCTTCTGTCAGGACGGGATCCATTTCCCCGATTACGGGGAATACGATGTCATCTATTTCTATAATCCTATGCCCTCCGATGATTTGGAATCTGCCATCCTCAAGACAGCAAAAAAGGGCGCAATCATTTACCACGCAGTGGATTTGCAAGTTTCCCCCAGCCGCCCTTTTGCTCGACTTTCGGCGAGAGTTCTACAACTGAAAGATAGTGGCTATGGGCCTCAGCCGATCGTGGCGACTACGATCGCAGTTTAAACACAATACCGTTCAACGAAGCCCAATCTTGCAAAAATTTCGTTTAACCGTTAGCCGTAGGCGTACGTTAGTGGTATCGAGTACGCCTTCGGCTAACTGTTAAACAAATAACGGAACGGTATTGCGTTTAATCAAGCACAGAAGACCGCATGAGTCTCCTCTGTGTCGCGTTCAAAATCATCAGCGCAAAGATGGAAACAAAACAAAAACCGATGGTCACACAAAGGCCCGCCTTCAATCCTAGCGACTGACTGACCATTCCAATCGTCCATGGCCCCATAGCGCCGCCTATTCCGCCAAAGGTAAAGAGTATTCCCAGTACTGTGCCAACGTTTTCTTTGTGCAGGCCCGTTACGGTTGCAGTCAAGGTTGGGAACACAATTGAGAAGAACCCGCCGGAAATAGGCAAAGCAAGTAGCATCGCAGTTGGCCCTAAGATCCCAGCGATCAAACAAACCGCTCCACCAACCAATGCCAACCCCACCACGCGCAGATAACCGAGTTTCTCGACATAGAAACTGCCAAAGAAACGCCCCAGCATGATCATTACAAAAAAGCCAGAAAGGTAGAACGAGCTTTGAGCTACTGTTTGGCCTCGAACCTGTTGCAAATACTCCATTAGCCAAGCCGCAAGACCCAACTCCACCGCAACATAAGAACTGATTAGCAAATAGTACCAGCCCATCTGCCCTGCGAAACCGACTCGAAGTAACTCCTGCAAATTGCCGCCCGCTTTGACCTTGGCTTCAGGCTCTTTACCATTTTTGACAATGACAAAGGCGATCGTCATTATGCCGGACAACAACACAACGGACAGGAAAATGTTTTTCCATGTAGCTCCCCAGTTGATGAGCCAAGCCACATACAGTGGTACCAGAAACGAACCCGTGCCATGAAAAGTTGCCAATAAGTTGAGGTAGCGACCAGGATTATCGGGATGCAGTTCGACGATTAGTCCGTTGGCCCCCACTTCGATCGCACCCAATCCCAAGCCTACTAAGCCCATCCATAGAAGCAAAGGAGCAAAGGAGCTTACCAAACTGACACCTATCAGTCCAAAACACAAGCACAAGCCAGCGAGCAAAAGCACGCGGTGATTGCCGACCCTATCGGCGATAACACCTGTGAGCAACGTCGCCACGATGAAGCCGATGTATGCTGCAAAGAACAGCGTTCCACCTTGGCTGAGGCTGAAATGCTCCGTCCGTATCAGTTCCGGCAAGATGGGTCCTTTCAGATTGTCAATAAAACCGAACGCGAAAAAAGACAGAAAACAAGCTAACGTCAGAAGCATCTTCGAATCGAGCATCATGCAGTCCAAATCGCAGGAAGTCATAATTCTATCAGGTGTCGGCTTCGCTATCGTAGATTCGTCGCTCCGCCGACGGATGTCCTCGATGTCCAAAATCGCACACGGTATTAACGTCTCAAAAAATCCTCGAATCGCACACTCGGCAACTTGAATTGTTGAGTAGGTCCAAAACGCAGGAAGTTATCAATCTAATCAGGTTCCAACTACGCTGACCGCGAGTCGCGGAGCGACGTCGCCTACGGTTCAAGCGGCTGCTCAGCGTCAATTGGCAACCACGCCAGCATAGCAATAAACGATACGATAATAAACGCGATTAAGGTAAAGTCATAGCCTTGCGTCAATGCCGCTTGTTTGGCGACTTTACCGATCGAGGCCACATCCACCTGATCCGCCGCAGCCCGACGTGCAAGGAACACTTCAAGAATCGTACCAATCGTCCAGCCAGAGATTGCTCCTCCAAGGTTACCGAGCATATTCATCCAACCGGCCACCACCGCTGTATGTCGCTGACCGATATCTTGGCAGGTTGCCCAAGCCGCCCCCATCATCAAATCGTTGGAGAACGCCGCTAGCGAAATCGCCAAAGCTGCTGTCCAAGGTGAATTCGCGTAGATCGCGGCTAAGTAACAACAACCACAAAGTCCATGCCCAATCATTGCAGGCATGCGTCGCGCCCAGCGACGACTACGAAACCGTCGTGTCAAGAAGTCCGTCCAATAACCGCCCAGAAGGCATCCGAATCCACCGAGTAGCAATGGCCCACCCTTCAAGATCGAACCGCTGATGCTGTTGGCGTCGAGACCATGTCGCGTTTCCAAGTACGACGGGAAGTAGGTGATGTTGAAGTACCAAGAGAAGCTCGCGCAGGCATACATCAGTCCAAGCAACCATGTGCTTCGGTTCGCAAAAAGCAGTTTCCACGGAAGCGCATGGACTTCCTTGGTAGCAAGGGGAACGGGATGCGAAGTCGCATCCGCCGGGTGGTCCTTAAAACGTCTTGCAAATGCAAAGCACCACACCAGACCAATGCTACCGAAAAGCACGAACGCACCTCGCCACGTAAGGAGTGGTGCCGTGTACGTAGACCCTACAACCAAAAGCGTCCAAATCAATGGTGTTATTCCACCCATGAATCGGCCAGACATCCAGATCCAACCTTTCGCTCGCCCGCGTTCCTCGTATGGAAACCAGTTGGCAACGACGCGAGCCAAATTCGGATAAGCGCCTGCTTCGCCTATTCCAAACAGGAAACGAACGAGACACAACAGACCAAGTCCACCAAAGGTAAATGCGCCGATTTTTAGCCCAACCATGCCCGTTATTGCCGTAAAGACGGACCAACCAATCACAATACGTAGCAGGGTTCGTCGTGGCCCAAATGCGTCTCCCAACCAGCCGCTCGGAACTTCAAAAGTTGCATAGGCGATGGAAAACGCTGTGAAAGCCCACTTGAGATCGCTAATGTCCTTCAGTCCCAGGTCTCGGATGAGGAACGGTACTGCTGCACCAAAGCAGACGCGGTCCAAGTACGTAATCATCGAAAGCGTGCAGGCAAAGGCCAACACCTCCAGTCGACCCAATGGACGCTTGACTCGTGTTCCTGACGCTTGCATGGAAAGTTGCGCTTTGCTGTTTTTGGCTAAAGAATTTACGAAACACGAGCCAATCGGCGCGATCGATCGTAGCAGAGGTCGTGAGACCTCCCCACTACATGTCAGTTGACGATGTTCCTAAGTGGTATTCCGAGCAACACATTGCGACAGGCTTGTGAGCCTTTAATCCGCATGTCCGCAAGTCCTTCTTCGGAATAGAAAGCCGAATGCGGATTGACGATCAATCGGGTATAAGCCGGATGCTTTGGATCTCTCCAAGCGGCTAACAAAACATTGTCCTTTGCAGGCGGTTCGTCCACCAACACGTCAATGGCAGCACCCGCAAGCTTCCCGCTCGCGATCGCGTCCGGAATGGCAGTCACATCCACAACCGCCCCGCGTGCCGTATTGACCAAATAGCTTCCGTCGGGCATCCTCTGAATTGCATCGGCGTCGATAATGTGCTTCGTCTCTGGTGTGTTAGGACAATGCATGCTCAAGACAAACGAACTCTCAAGCAATTCGTCTAGCGATTCGACACGTCGCAACCCAAGCGCTTTGTCGTATCCATCTTGCTTGTAAGGATCATAGAAAATAACATTCATCCCCAATGCTTTAGCGCGAAGTGCGGTCGCACTCCCAATTCGACCGAGACCCAAGACTCCAAACGTTTGGCCTCGAAGGCGAAATAGCTTGCTAGCCGTGGAATACATCCAGGGATCTGGAGTTTCTCGCATTCGAACGTTGAAGAAGTTGATTCCACGCGTTAAGGCCAACATCATTCCGATGGCGGAATCGGCAACTTCCTCGGTCCCATAGTCAGGGACATTGGCAACCGCAATGCCGCGCGAGCGCGCGAAGACATGATCTACATTATCGAACCCTACACCGCATCGTACAATCAATTGGCAACGTACCAATCTTTCGATTGTCGATCGTCCAATCGCAAGATTGTGATACAACATGATCGCATCGGCCTGCTCAATTCGGCCAATCAGTTCGCTCTCACTATGGGCGTTCAAAGCCTTCACATCGGCAATATCCCCTATGATTTTACGTTCTGTTTCAAGTGCATCAGTGATGAAGTCGGAAACCACTATCTGGAAACGGGGTGAGGCCATCAAGTTAGGATCTCTGCCGAGAGGGATTCGGAACAGGGGAAAGAGCGGCTATAGTTTAGCATAGTCGGACGTTTGCGAATCTCCCCTCGTTCAATGGACCTAAACTCATGGTACTTCCTCATTCCGATCTACTTAAACTCAAACGATGGAATACGCCGACGATCTACAACGGATGGGAGCAGATCACCCAATCCAATGTGGCGGCGGATGCGTTCAATCTCGAAGAGACTCGCGACTTCATGCCACAAATGGGGCCGATGGTCGGGTACGCTGTTACCCTAATCGTGGAACCCTCCAACCGGGCTCATAAGTCACAACCGAACGCTTGGGCCGAATATCGAAGGTATGTATCCGAGCAACCTGGCCCAAAAATTGTCGTGATCCAGGATCTGGACAAACCGCATGTGATCGGCTCGTTTTGGGGCGAAGTCAACAGCAACGCACATCGCTCTTTAGGATGTGTGGGTACCATCACCGATGGTGCAATTCGCGATTTGGATGAAATGACTAACGCAGGATTCAAAGCTATCGCAAGGAGACTCTGTGTTGGTCATGCGCATGTCACTCCCGTGCAATGGGGATGCGAAGTTGAGGTCTTTGGACGTATCGTGCGACCTGGACAACTCATCCACGCCGATAAGCATGGTTTTTTGGTTGTTCCCGCGGAGGACGAAGCAAAGCTGCTGGAGGCAGCCATTTTTATGGATGGGAACGAATGCAACACGGTCATTGCCGCCGCCCGCGACGCCAGTGAAGCAGGTCAAGCCGAAACGCTGGAAAATTTAGCAAAAGCAAGCTCCGAATTCCGGCAAGCAGCCCAAAAGAAATTCGATCGCAAAGGCGAATGGTAGCCATCAGGCACGTCGAGCCAGCTTATATCCAGAGGTGCTTTTCGCTCTTAGGCGGTGTTTCAATGGAAAACATTCATTGTCACCTGATGGTTCCTAACCCGATGGTATGTTTTGAAATTGGACACCCTATCCAGCCAATTCATTACTCGGGAAGAAGTGGCCACCCCTCCATTCTCATTC
>JAYTVM010000445.1:0-13502 GCA_043743995.1 Pirellula sp.
TTAGCTCGGCGGGAGCCTCGCTCTCCCGCTAATTCCGGTCGCGAAAACCAATCTGGGACAGTCGAACTAGAGTCATTTGCCACACTTCCCACGCCCATGGCTAATCGCTTTGGGCGTGCCACACGGCGGTTGCTTTATTATCAATCGCCACGCAACTTGAGATTCATAATCTCGAGCTTTTCGCGGACTTCGGTCAAACTCGTCACGCCAAAGTTTTTGCACTCCAGCAGGTCGTCACCCGTCTTGCGAATGAGCTCGCCAATCGTATTGAGCTGCAACCGAACCATGCATTTCCTCGCTCGAACCGAAAGATTCAATTCCGAAATCGGACGATCTAACAGCATCTGCTGGTCTGGTGTCATGCCGCTGACATCCAACGGTGGGTCCGCTTCGCGTTTTTCATGTGAAAACTGGCCTAGACCCAATCCGCGAGCGGTGAGCATTTCCCGGATTTCAACCAGCGAGGTTTCGCCGAAGTTTTTGCTGGAAAGGAGCGTCTGCTCCGAGACGCGAGTCAAATCCCCAAGCGTCCGAATACCCATCTTTTGAAGACAATTTCGGGATCGAACCGAAAGTTCGAAATCGGTTACGGGAACATTGAGAAGCTGGGCCAGTCGCTCGTTCTTTTTCTGCGAATCTTCGTCGTAAAGGATGTTCCCGCCCGCGGCCGCGTCCTTCAAATATAAAACCGCTAACTTGTGGTCCGGCTGGGTCTCCAAAATGCGTCGATAGCAAGCTTGAGCGCGGGCATAATCGTTCCGATCTTCGTACATGATGCCCAAATTGAGCAGCGTTCCAATGTGGGACGGAATCACTCCGGCACCACGCTGATACAACTCAAAGGCCTGCTGATCGTTGCCAACACGATCGTTCTCCAAAGCCAAACCAAAGAGCGCGCCGGCGTGTCGCGGGTTGACTTGGAGTGCCCTTTGGTAAAGAGCGATCACCTCGGTCAAATTGCCACCGATCGAAGCCAACGTGGCGGCTCGCTGAAATGGGTATTCCGCGTGTTGCTCAACGGAACCAAATATGTTGTCGAGTAGCTTGAGCGCTTCGTCCTTGCGACCTGTGTATCTCAACACTTCGGCGCGGGACAACTGACACCACTCAGGTGTGTAGCCAGCCCTTTCGGCGGCGTCGTAATACGCCAATGCACGATCGTATTCTTCCAGTTGAAAACAACTTTTTCCAAGGTAATATTGGGCTAACGCTCCGCCGTCGGCTTGCTTGAGGGTCGCTTCCGCATCCTCAAACTTACCGATCAAATACATGCATACCCCTAAGCGTGTAAGGGTTGCAGGAGATGGATTCGGTGTTTGCTGAAGCTCATGAACAGCGTCCCGCAACAAAGCGCACTGCGTCAGATCATCTTCGATCGTCCGAACCAACCGATCAATGTCCTGTGGACCAAACGTGTGATTGGAAAGAACGATTTCTCGAATATCTACTGTCGCCATTTGAACCATATGCTCTAAGATCCCCAATAAATTTTTTTCGACTGGCGTTTACTAGTCTTCGGACCCAGTATGTTGGAAGCCGATGGTGGGAGTCGAACCCGCAACCCCCGCATTACGAATGCGGTGCTCTACCAATTGAAGCTACATCGGCGTTCTTGCTTGGATTGTCGCGATGTGCAAACATCAGGCCGCCAAAGGATATTTCGTAGCCTTTTCCAAGAATCCCATAAAATAAAGCCGATAGGTGACATTCGTCAAGGGCAACCTCTCTATAAACCTTTCTAATTCTGTCGAAATCTTGCTGATGGTCCTGCGATTCGCGGAGCGACAACGAAATAGAAAATCGATATGATGCTTGCCGCTCGCTTTAGGCGAGCTTTCGCCGTCCTTTTTCTCGGCAGGAGCCTCGATCTCCCGATAAATCGCAACGCAAAAACCAATTTAGGACAGTCGAACTAGCTAGCGATTCACCACGCCCTTCGTACCTTAGAGCGTGCCACCCAGTTTATGGGTAGATTTCAAACTGCCCCTCGCCTTAACGCTTGGTAAAAACATGTCATCAGCCATTTCGCCCACATCCATCAAGCCAGCAAGCCCCATGATCCCGGATGGGTTTTTTTTAATGCTTCGAGAAATATGGGGGTTCGATAGCCTTCGGCCATCGCAGCACGCTGCGATCGGGTCCATTCTTGAGGGCAGAGACACTTTGGTGGTCATGCCGACCGGAGGTGGCAAATCCCTTTGTTACCAGGCACCAGCCATCTTTCGCGGCGGGATGACCATCGTTGTGTCCCCCCTTATCGCTTTGATGAAGGACCAAGTCGATTCGCTCAAGCAGGTCGGCGTGAACGCTATTCGCATCGATAGCACGCTCAACGCGGCAGAGAAACGGGAGGCAGCTCAGCAGCTTCGGGGCGGTCAAGTGCGAATGCTGTTTGTCTCGCCCGAACGGCTTGCCAATCAAGACTTCGTGCGGTTTTTAGATGGGAATGACGTTCACACCATCGCCATCGACGAAGCTCACTGCGTATCTCAATGGGGACACGACTTTCGTCCGGAGTATCGGCAGTTGAGCAGCCTAAGGACATCGTTTCCTAAAGCCGCCATGCATGGATTCACGGCTACTGCCACCGAAAAAGTGCGACTGGATATCATCGACCAGTTGGGGCTCAAGGCACCGCGGGTCTTGGTCAGCTCCTTTGACCGGCCTAACTTGACCTACCGCGTTTTGCCGCAACTGGATTTGCAAGATCAGATTCGAGAAGTATGCGAACGCCACCGAGGGTCGGGTGGAATCGTTTATTGCCTTCGGCGCAAGGACGTTGAGTCGGTAACGGACTATCTTCAACGCAAGGGGTTTTCCGCGGTAGGTTACCACGCAGGCATGTCCCATGAGGAACGCAAATTAGCCCAAGAAGCGTTTCTCACCGAAGCGGTGGATGTGGCAGTTGCTACCGTCGCGTTTGGGATGGGAATTGACCGATCCAACGTTCGATTTGTGGTTCACGCTTCGATCCCCAAGTCGATCGAGCACTACCAGCAGGAGACGGGTCGAGCTGGGCGCGATGGACTGCCGGCGGAATGCGTACTGTTCCATAGTGCGGGCGACGCCATCACACTTAAGAAGATCACCGAAGCAAGTCTTATCGAAGCTGGGGCTCGCCAAGAGATCATTATCGCAGCGCGAAATCAGATTGAGGAAATGTCTCGCTATTGCCGAACGCCGGTCTGTCGCCATCGGGCGTTGGTCGAGTACTTCGGGCAATCGTACGCCAATGATTCGTGCGGGGCGTGCGACATTTGCTTAGGTGATACCGATGACGTTCCCGACGCAAAAATCGTTGCACAAAAAATCTTGTCTTGCGTCTTTCGAGTTCAAGAGCGGTTTGGTGTGAATTACGTCGTCGAAATTTTACTCGGGGCCAAAACCCAAATCGTGTTGCAACGCGGCCATGACAAACTGAGTACCTATGGTTTACTGAAGGAGGTCTCGAAGGCTCAACTGCGAGACTGGGTTTATCAACTGATCGGCCAAGGTTCACTCGAACTGGAGGGGACCGAGTATCCGATCCTTAAACTCAACGCGAATTCCAAAGCGATCTTGTTTGGGGACTCGCAACCTCGGCTGATTCGTACGGTTGCGGCAACGCAGGGCAAAGAACGAAAGCAGGCGACCCCTAGCGATGCCCTTGCCCACGCGGACAAGTCTTTGTTCGAGAAGCTCAAGGTCGTTCGTCGCAAGTTGGCAAGCGAACAGAACGTTCCGCCGTTCATTATATTTTCGGATAATGTGTTGTTGGAGATGAGCGCTCAGCGGCCCTCCACTTTGGACGGAATGCTGAATGTTTCCGGGATCGGAAATGTCAAGCTGGACGCCTACGGTCGAACGTTTTTGCAAGCCATTCACGAGCATTGCGAATCCACGTCGACGGAGTTGGATATCGATTGGAAAAAAGGACTAACGGGTCAATCCGCCAGCAAACCGCGGACAGCTCGTGCGAGCGGAACTGGGGCCAAAGCAATCACCTATCCTTTACTTCGCGAGGGGCGACCTTTGGAAGAAATTGCGGAAAAGGCAGCCATCACCGTTGGGACGGTCGTATCTCATTTGTTGGATTTAATGCAGGAGGAGGCGGTTTCGTCGATTGATTGTTGGTTGTCGTCGGAGTTGCAGCGGCGAATTATCGCAGCAGCGGATATTGTCGGTCGGGAGAAGCTAAAGCCTATTTTTGAACATTTGGAGCAAAGCGTGCCCTACGAGCAGATTCGGTTAATGCTGATTTTCGAAAAGTATTCGTAGATCCGTCGCTCCGCGACGGATGTCCTCGATAGTGAACCCCGACTCGATCCATTATTGTTATTCTTGGCCGCAAAGGCGTTACCTGTGCCGGATTGACTTCAGGTGTTTCTTAAGAAGGAACGGGGCGTTGGGTCGGAAAGAGCACGGACGCGAGTCGCGGAGCGACGTCGCCTACGATCGTCAAAATAGGGCTGTTCCAGACCAAACTTGCCTAGATTGGCACTAAACCTCGTCAACTAGGATTTGTGGGCATTCTTGGAAAGGGTTACAATCCCGCTGGATCTACCATTCCAACTTCCGTCCAAACGGATAGGTTTTGTAGTTTGCATTTCAACTTCTCATACTCCTTGTGGAGATCCTCCGTGCAAGTCAACGTTTCAGCTCGCCATGGCCACCTAAAGTCCGAAGACCAAGCAATCATCATTGAAAAGGCTGGGAAAGTGCGGCGATTATTCGATCGGATCAACGCGATCGAAGTGACCGTGGATCTCGAGCATTTGGACAAGCCGACGGTCGAAATCAACGTATCCGCGGAACATTCGCCTGATTTCGTGGCCACCGCCCAAGCCGCGTCGATCCTGGCTGCGTTGGACTTGACGATCGGTAAAGTTGAGCAGCAAATTCGAAAACACAAAGAAAAAGTAACCGATCACAAGGCTACTCCGGTAAAACACACCGGCAACAACGAAGTCTAGGCTTGGGTGTTTGCCGTTTTTTGTCTTTTATTTTTTCCATTCCACAATTCGATTCCAATTGGCTGTTTCTCCTCGAAACGCCGGTGGAATCGCTGGTTAGTTGCAAGGGTCCTCAAGTAATGAAGTTCTCCGTATTCATATCCCGGAAAGCAATTTGCGCAGAACTGACTGCGACGACGAAAGAAGGCGTAATCACTGAATTGGTTCAGTCGCTAGTCAACGCCGGTGACATCAAGGCAGCGGATCAAGCCGACATCATCAAAGCCATTATGAAACGCGAGGAACTTGGCAGCACAGGCATTGGCCGTGGAGTTGCGGTCCCGCACACCAAACACGCCAGCGTCGAAAAACTGATTGGAACTGTCGGTGTGAGCCCGACTGGTTTGGATTTTGAATCGCTCGATGGCCAAGTGGCTTCGCTTTTCTTTTTGTTAGTCTCTCCTCCTGACCGCCCTGGTGATCATCTGAGGGCGCTGGAAAACATCTCGAGGCAACTGCGAGATGACATGTTTTGCCGTCTATTGCGTCAATCCAAAACCATAGAAGACATATCCCAATTGCTCGACGAAGCTGATGGAAATCAGTTCGGCAGCTAACTTACCAAGCGTTCGCGTCGAAAACGTATGTCATCGGCTATCCAACATTGCACGGTCACGGTCAGCAATCCAGAGGGGTTGCACATGCGCCCGGCAGACAAACTAGTTCGCGTTGCGGCTGGCTTTCAATGCCAGATTGAGCTGGAGCGCGCTGGTCAAATAGCCGACTGCCGTAGCATTTTGAGCCTTTTGACCCTCGGTGCAACCCAAGGGTCTGAATTGGTGCTTCGAGCTCAAGGGCCAGACGCGGATGAAGCCATTCGTGTCATCCGATTGATGTTCGATCAACAATTCGATGACCTCAACGTCGAACAATCGACCTAAGTGCTCAAAAATCTCGTGGATTTCTGAGTCAATTGATTCGTACATTCGGTTGCTTTAGGCAATCAACAAACCAGATAGATCATTTCAGCATGCTGGAATTGCAAGGCATCGCGGTTTCGCCGGGTGTCGCGATTGGACGAGCTCTCGTGTTTGATCGCGAGGGTTACCGCATTACACGTTGCTTGGTCGCCGTCGGTGAAGACGAACGCGAATGGGGGCGGTTCGTCGATGCCGTTAAGCAAGCCTACGATAAGCTGGAAACAAGCCGACAATCGACGACCGCCCAACTCGGTGAACGTCTTGGCAATATCTTTTCAGCCCAACAGCAGATCCTGCATGACCCGCATCTGCAGTCGGAACTAGAAAGTCTTATCCGTTCCAAGACCTATTCCGCCGAGTACGCCGTCAGCGAAGTCTTTACTAAGTATGCATCGGCTTTTCGCAAAGCCACCAGCACGTTCCTTTCGGAGCGGGCTGCCGACATACGCGACGTGGAGCGACTGCTTCTGGAGGGACTGACGGGTCAGCCTACGGCCACTCTCAAACAATTACCGCATGAAGCGATTGTCGTCAGCCACGACCTGACGCCCGGCGAAACAGCCGCTTTCGATCGTGAGAAAGTCCTCGGTATTTGCACGGAGGCTGGCGGACCTGGCGGACACACGGCGATCGTCGCACGCGGCATGGAGATCCCAGCCGTGGTTGGCGTCGGCAATTTCTTACATAACATTCGAAGCGGCGATGAAGTCATCGTGGACGGCCATTTGGGCCGCATCATCGTTTCGCCTGATGAAGCAACTCGCGATCACTACATGCAGCGTCGGCGATTTCGACAATCGATCGCTACGCAGTTGGAAGAGATTCGCGACTTACCAGCGTGCACCAGCGATGGTGTCCGCATCGAGTTGATGGCAAACGTCGAGTTCCCGAATGAAGCACTATCGTGCGTTGCTCGTGGTGCAGACGGCGTTGGCCTCTATCGAACAGAGTTCCTCTATCTCGGGCACGACCAAGAGCCCACGGAAGAGGAGCACTATCAAGCATACGCGCAAGTTGTGCGCGATATGCAGAACCGTCCCGTTGTCATTCGCACGCTCGACCTGGGTGCGGACAAAATGGGCATGACGATGCCGGCAGAACCCGAAAACAATCCGTTTCTCGGTCTGCGTAGCATCCGTTTGAGCCTTCGAAACCCAGCGCTCTTTCGCATCCAAGTTCGCGCAATTCTGCGCGCCGCTTGCTTGGGGGATGTTCGCATTATGTTTCCAATGATCACGACACTTGATGAACTGCGAAGCGCTCGCTTCCTGCTCCGCTCAGTGTCAGAGGATCTAGCGTCGGAAGGCAAACACATTCAATGTGCAGTTCAAGTCGGGATGATGGTCGAAGTTCCTGCTGCAGTTCTTATGCTCGATCGGTTTATCGACGAAATCGATTTCGTGAGCATCGGAACCAATGACTTGACGCAATACACGCTTGCCGTAGACCGCAGCAATGACTCAGTTGCGGATCTCTATCAAGCGTGCGATCCAGCCGTCCTCCGGTTGATCCAGAGGACTCAACAGATCGCATCCGAAAAAAAGAAGTCGACCAGCGTTTGTGGCGAGATGAGTAATAATCCCGCTTACGCACTCATGCTGGTCGGAATGGGGATTCGAACTTTGAGCTTAGCCCCAGCCGCAATCCCAATTCTTAAGAAAGCTATTCGTTCGGTCACTATCGGCCAATGCGAAGCCATGGCTTGGCGAGCGCTTCGTCTTTCGACGGCTCGCGAAGTCGATGCTTTCTTAATGAATCAACTAGCCGGGCTTGTGCCCGAAATAGTACTACAAGCATAAAACAACCATCGCTATCCAGACGGGTGCTCGTTCGCAGAGTCAGAACGCAGTCCAACCGTCGAGGAAGGCGAAATTCGAAAGGAACAATCAAGTCCGATGAAGAAGGAAATGCTCATCAATGTCTCCCAATCCGAAGAGTGCAGAATTGCATTGCTGGAAGACGGAGTTCTCGAAGAACTCTACACGGAACGGACCAGCCAAAACAATTGGGTTGGTAATATTTACAAAGGTAAGATCGTCAATATCGAAGCCAGCATCCAAGCCGCCTTCGTTGACTTTGGAGTCGGTCGCAATGGCTTTCTCCATATCAGCGATGTCGAAGCTCAATATTTTCGCCAAGCTGGATACGACCCCGATGAGATCATGGACGGCCACTACCCAGGCGTAGATGATGAGCATGGAGCCGACCAAGACGACGATGAAACCGACGATTCGGAAGAAGTGGACGAGAGCGACGACGACGATGATTCGGATGATTCCGATGAGGGCGGAAGCGGTCCGCGCGGCAATAGCCGGGGCCGACCGCGTCGAAGCAACAAACTTCGCAGTGGACGACCACGCTTTAAGCCCCCCATTCAAGAAATCTTCCGTCGCGGCGACGAAGTCCTTGTCCAGGTCATCAAGGAAGGGATGGGCACCAAAGGGCCGACACTCTCGACCTACATCAGTATCCCCGGTCGCTACCTAGTCCTCATGCCTGCCTTGGGACGCGTTGGTGTGAGCCGAAAGATCGAAGACGAAGACGAACGACGAAAGCTTCGATCGATGATGCTCGATATGAAGTTGCCCAAAGGCGTTGGCTTCATCGTTCGAACCGCCGGTTGCGAACGTTCCCGGAAAGAACTTTCTCGTGACGTTGCGTACCTGTTGCGGCTTTGGAAAGTTATCGTCAAACGCGTTCAGACGTCGCCTGCACCTTGTGACGTCTACGAAGAGAGCGATATTCTCATTCGAACGATTCGAGATACCTTCACGGACGACATCGATTCGGTGATCATCGACCATCCCGAAGCGTTTGCCCGAGCCAAGGAGTTCGTGGAGCTTGTGATGCCACGTGTGGCGGACCGACTGCACATGTACGAAGGGCGCGAACCACTCTTCTACAAGTACAAACTCGAACAGGAGATCGGTCGCATCCATCAACGCGTGGTTCCGCTCAAAGGGGGCGGATCCATCGTCATCGATCAAACCGAAGCCTTGGTCGCGATCGACGTCAACAGCGGCAATTTCCGTGGGGGTGACAAGAACGCGGAAGACAACGCTT
Organism: Pirellula sp.; assembly: GCA_043743995.1. GTDB lineage: Bacteria > Planctomycetota > Planctomycetia > Pirellulales > Pirellulaceae > JBKCUI01. The sequence continues at coordinate 8,975 of JAYTVM010000445.1, forward strand.
ACCATCTCAACATGAACGCTGCCAAGGAAATTGCACGACAATTGCGACTGCGAGATTTGGGTGGGGTCATCGTCAATGACTTCATTGACATGCGGAAAGATTCTCATCGCCGCAAGGTGGAGAAGACGCTACGCGACGCCATGAGCCGCGACCGAGCCAGGACCAAGATCCTGAGGACGAGCCCATTCGGCTTGGTCGAAATGACTCGCCAACGCATTCGACCGAGTTTCAAACGAAGCGTCTATGAAGATTGCCCATGCTGCCGCGGCCGAAGCTTGGTCAAGACGGCAGAGAGCATGTCGATTGAAGTCGAACGCTTATTGATGATGGCTTGTCAAATGCCGAACGCCGCCAAAGTCGTGGTGCGGGTCAACGAAAATGTCGCCGGCTACTTGAATAATCGCAAACGTAGAGAGATGATCCAATTGGAGGAATTGGCGGGGGTTAGCGTCCAGATTCTGGGGAGCGACACGCTTTTCCCTGAACACTTGGAAATGGATTGCCGGGACAAGGACGGAACACTCATACCGCTTCATTTCCTGAGTGAACGCGGTTAATTGGTAGGACAATATCGATAGCCCATCCGTTCGGGGCTTGCCCCCGACGGATGCGTTTTGGCGTACTACAATCGGGCGTCCCAACTGGAATCGAGTCGAATGAACATCGCACTTCTTGTTCTCGTCATCCTATACTTGCTTGGCACGTTAGCGATCGGAGCGTGGGCCGGTTCTAAGATCAAGAATACAGCCGACTTTGCGGTGGCTGGCCATCGGCTGCCACTGATCATGGTCGTCACTACCAGTTTTGCAACTTGGTTCGGTGCGGAGACCGTTTTGGGAATCCCTGCCAAATTCGTGAATGGTGGTCTCAAGGAAGTTGTGGAAGACCCATTCGGTGCATCGATGTGTTTGGTTTTGGTGGGGCTCTTCTTTGCACGGAGGCTGTACCGGATGAACCTACTGTCGATCGGCGATTACTTTCGAAATCGGTACGGAATCGTCATTGAAATTCTATGCTCCACTTTGATCATCCTCAGCTATTTAGGTTGGGTTGCCGCTCAGATCACCGCCCTCGGATTGGTGTTCTCGATTCTATCGGCTGGCACTATTACCGCTCCCGTCGGAATGGTGATTGGGACGGTGCTGGTGCTCATCTATGTGATCATGGGTGGAATGCTGGCCGTGGTCTACACCGACTTCATTCAGATGATTGTCTTGGTGATTGGCTTATCGTACATCGCTTGGGTTTCCGCAGCGCAAGCGGGTGGCGCGAGTAATGTATTCGCCTTAGCCAGCGATCGCGATTTGTTCACGATCCTGCCTGAACCCACGATCCGGAATTGGCTATTGTTTGTCGCGTCGGCGATCACGATGATGATCGGATCCATTCCGCAACAAGATGTATTCCAGCGAGTGATGTCGGCCAAGGATGCGAACACGGCCCGGAATGGTGCCGTCATTGGTGGACTATCCTATTTGGTTTTTGCTTTCGTCCCCATGTTTGTAGTAGTCTCTTCGTTGATCATCATGCCTGATACTGCAACGGAGCTTTTAAAAGGAGATAATCCGCAGAGAGTCTTGCCGACCTTGATTTTGAATCACATGCCTTTTTTTGCCCAGGTACTGTTCTTTGGAGCCCTGGTCTCGGCGATCAAGTCGACTTCGTCCGCGACCCTTTTAGCACCTTCGACCAGTTTTGTAGAAAACATACTTCGACATTTGTGGCCGAGTTTGGACGACCGCCATTTGTTGCGAGCCATGCGGATCAGCATTTTTGTGTTTGCGGCAACGGTTCTGTCGTATGCCATCGCAGTGGACGGCAAGCCGATTTACGACATGGTTTCCTCTGCGTATCAAGTCACGCTGGTAGGCGCGTTTGTACCATTGGCATTTGGTCTCTATTGGAGACGCGCCACATCGCAGGGAGCGTTAGCGAGTATCGTATTGGGCGTAGGCACGTGGCTGACTTTGACTTTGGTCCCGAATTGGGGAAAAGACTTGATTTTTCTGCCGGATTGGGTGAGAGAGTTTCCGAGCCAGCTTGCAGGTCTGGGGGCCAGTATTTTCGGGATGCTCGTTGGATCACTGCTGCCTCAAGTCATTGCGAATACGAAGGCTAGTGAGGAGTCGACGTATAGTGTGCACCCAAGTCACCCTCGGCAAGAGTGACCTCGAAGTTCGTCGATTACGATTCTGGGTTCCATTGGGGGAATTTTTCCAGTTGCTGTTTCAACGCAAAACGGGCGCGATTCAGTCGGGACCGCACGGTCCCGATTGAGATTTGAAGAACTTCGGCGATTTCTTCGTAAGCCAAATCCTCCATCTCGCGCAGGACGAGGATCGATCGATGGTCCTCGGACAAGATCGCTAGGGCTTGGTGCACCAAATCCACTTCTTCGGACCGAGCCATTCTAGAATCGGGGGCCTCCGTTTTCGACTTGGGTTCGGAACCAGAAACCTCCCGGCTCTCCTCTAACGACATATGGCCGCGACGGCGTCGACGTCTGGCCAATGCAAAGTTGAATGCGATGCGGTACAGCCAAGTAAAAAACCGGCTGTTTTGTTGGAAAGTATCGAGTTTGATGTAGGCTTGGATAAACGCTTCTTGAACGACATCTTCCGCTTCGTCGGTGCTCCCGACGACACTGATCATGGCCGTGTACAAACGGTCTTGATAACGAGTTACCAAGACTTCAAAAGCGGCGTTTTCGCCGGCCAGTGCGGACTGAATCAATTCTTCTTCGTCGTTCACACTCGCCTACAAAACTAGAATGAGAAGCACTAACTCGTGACATCCAATGTGAACTGCAAAGGGGGATTTGTCAAACCTTACTCGTACCTAAGGGCGTCAATTGGGTCAAGTCGACTGGCTCGCCAAGCGGGGTAAAATCCAAAGCCGATTCCAACGGCCGCGGAAAAAATGAGACTGCCAATCGCAGCGGTCTGGCTAACCACGATAGGCCAATCTTTTCCTGATGAGATGGCATTGATTCCCATCGTTAGTGAGACCGAACCTAACACACCGAGCAAGACTCCGATTGCGCCGCCGATAATCGACAACACCATCGACTCGACCAGGAACTGCAAAAGAATGTCGCGTGGCCTAGCCCCAACCGCCATTCGGATTCCGATTTCCCGAGTACGTTCGGTTACGGAAACCAGCATGATGTTCATGATGCCGACGCCCCCGACCACCAGCGATATTCCGGCAATCGATGCTAACATGGCCGTCAGTGTGCCCGTAACGAGGCTGAAAACACCCGCAATTTCGGTCGTATTCGCGACTTGGAAGTCAGGCTGTTGTCCCAAGCCGATTCGGTGTCGATCCATCATTAAGGCTTCGATCTCTTGCTGCGCCTGGCCCATCAGTTCGGTGCTGCGAGCGGAAATGAGGGCGACGTCCACATTGTTGAAATTGCTCCCTTGCAGTCGTTTGCGCACGGTGGTGTAGGGCATTAGGACGACGTCGTCTTGGTCATCACCCACGATGTTCGCGCCTTTGCTGGCCAACACACCTACGATTTCGAAGGGAATGTTTTTGACGCGAACGGTTTGGCCGATCGGATTGGAGGTCTGGAAAAGTTTCTTGACGACGGTGTGGCCGACCACGCAGACCTTGTTGGCGTTATTGATGTCCCCGTCTGAAAAAAAGGCTCCTAGTCTCATCTGCCAATTTCGAACGAGCAAAAAATCTGCCCCGACCCCCAACAAATCCCGTGGTCGACAGTTGTTATTGCCGGAGATCACCTGGCCTACAGCCCCCACTATAGGGGTTGCCGCCAAGACGCTTGCGCATTCTCGGCCGACAGCGTTTACGTCGGCGGCGGTGATGGAGGGGAGTTGGGCTGCGCGTCCGCCACGACGGTTTCCTTGTTGGAGCACGATGACATTGGTGCCGAGGTTGGTAAATTCACCCTGCACCAGTTCGCTGGCAGAGGTACCGATAGACACCATGGCGGTCACGGCAGCGATTCCGATAACCACGCCTAAAATGGTAAGTCCCGCCCTAAGCTTGTTTTTCGCCAAGGCACGCATGGCGATTCGGAACGTGTTGAGAAAGGACATGCGGTTCGATTACCAACAGAATTTGGTGTTTGGTGGAGCAGCGGATGTTAATCCGGTGGAAAATGGGTAGCGGTTGGCGGCCGCCGCCCGATGCAGCTTATTCCATTCTAACCGAGCCTTGGGATGAATTGCCGTTGCAATACTTGAAAAAGGCGGTAACATTCGTCGTCCCAACTAAAAAATCTAGGCCTCCCGGAAATCCTGAGGTCGTTGTTTTAAGCAGATGTGAGTTTCTCTTTACATGACCGTTACAAAAGATCGAAAACAAGAAATTATCGGACAATTCCGTACACATGATGGTGACAACGGATCGCCCGATGTGCAGATTGCGATGTTGACGGAACGAATCAATGGAATGACCGAGCACATGCGTGGTGCCGTCCGTGATTATTCGAGCAGACGCGGTTTGCTTCGGATGGTTAGCAAGCGACGATCGCTTCTAGATTACGTTCGCAAGCATGACC
>JAYTVM010000446.1:0-13501 GCA_043743995.1 Pirellula sp.
CGGCTTCGATCGCATTCTCGGTTTGGCCCGATAAGATTCTTTCGAGTGCAGCAAGATGTTCGTTCACATCCGCTTCGTTGGAAGTCTCAATTTGGTCGATGAGATCCTTGAGTCGATCCGCGGCTTTCAACAGGGTGTTGATGACGACAGACGTCGGGCGCAATTCCTTGTTTCGGAGTCGATTGAGGACTTCTTCGGCGCGGTGAGCAAGACCGCCAAGCGTTTCCAAGCCCATAAAACCCGCCGCGCCTTTGATTGAATGGATTGCGCGAAAGACGGTGTTGACCAATGCGACATCCATATTGTCGCCCTGGGACTCGAGGGTGAGCAACTGATTTTCGATGTCCGACAAATGCTCCTGGGACTCAACCGCAAATTCCTTGAGCAACTCGGTGTCTTCGATAGTCATTTGATTATTCCGCTAGCGAGTATAGTGAAGTGTTCTATCCGATTGAATCGGATAATCCAATTCATCGCTAATGCCGACGCAGCAGGGTAAGACTGCGTAGGCGGCGCATTTTTTCTGTCTCGGAACTATTACTGCTAAAACGCGTCGAGCAATCAGTATCTTCCGGAAATCCTGACATTTATGGTTTTTCCTGGTGTTGTGTGAACTTTAGGCGCTAGCCGTGAGCACCGGCTTTGCGGACTAAACCTGCAATTCAGACCAGGCCCGAAGCTAGCGATTTCGGTTCACAAAGTGGGTGCCATTTGGCTAGCGCCCGATGGCACTCACTTTGAGCCGCAACGCGCTAGCGTGCGGGCTGAAAAACTAGCAATCACTTGCGAATCCGGCCCTCATGCTAGCGCATTGAGGCTCAAAATCAAAGCGAGTGTAGTCGGCTAGCTCAGTTGAGATCGGCGAGAGGTTGCAATAAATTCTTCGCAATCCTCATTTTCGATTTGACTGTTCCAATCTGTAACCGATATTTGACCGATCAAAATTCTGTCGATTTTGGTTCATGCTTCCCCAATGTCTAACAGTTCGCTCAGCAAGAAAACGACGAGAAAAATACTATGAAGGTATTAGTAGCAGACGATTCCGGTATCATGCGTAAGATCATCATTCGCTCATTGAATTCGGTAGGGGTGACCGACGTTGTCGAAGCAGCCAATGGCCAAGAAGCGATCGATAAGTACAAGGAAACACCGGTGGATCTAATCCTTACCGACTGGAATATGCCGGAGAAAAGCGGCCTCGATGTCGTCGTCGAAATTCGAGCAACAGGCTCCAAAGTGCCAATCATCATGGTAACGACCGAAGCCCAAAAAGGCCAAGTCATTGCCGCGATTCAAGCTGGCGTTAACGACTACCTGACCAAGCCATTCGAAGCTGATGATCTGCGTGCCAAGCTCGACAAATTTGTTGCCGTTTGAGCTTAGTTTACAAATCGCCCATAGAAGTTTTTTCAGTTGGTGGTATCAACATGTCGACTCAAACGTTGCTTGCGAGCCTAAGACTCTCTGAAAAAAGAGCAAGACTGATTCAGCCTTTTGCGAACTGCACCAAGGATGTATTCTCGATGATGCTCAATTGGGAAATCGAGCTGGTCGGTCTATTCGCTAACGAAGCCTTTGTTTCACGTTACGACTGCAGCGGATTCATCGGCGTATCGGGAACGCTGCAAGGTGCCATCGTCGTAAGCGTCGATCAAGATGTAGCCTTTGCAGCCGCCGAGTCCTTTCTAGGAGCGCGGCCTTCATCGATCAATGCAGAAGTGGTCGATATGGTTGGAGAATTGACGAACATGATTGCAGGCGCAAGCAAAGACAGACTAGGAATACCAGGAATCTCAATTGGGCTTCCCACGGTGATAACTGGCAAAAGACACGCGGTCTCGTTTGGGAACAGCGCGCACGTCGAAATCCTGCAGTTTACTACACCGCACGGACCACTCACCGTGGAAATCGGTGTGCGCGGCCTGTAGACAGATTCCTGATCTTGGATCTCAGTCATTCGCCGCAACGCGGCCCAAGTCAATAGCCAGGGGCGTATGCCCAATGGCACTCATTTTAAGCCTCAACGCGCTAGAGTGCGGGCCGGAAGTCCATTAATCACTGGCGAATCCGGCCCTCATGCTAGCGCATTGAGGCCCTCATGCTAGCGAATCCGGCCCTCATGCTAGCGCATTGAGGCTCAAAAATTACAAAGTGAGTGCCATTGGGCGTATGCCCCTGGAAGGCTGCTTGCTGCTTGCAACACTTGCAACACCGAGAGAACACGTTCCGGTAACCGTATCAATGATAACTGATGTAGCCAGCCATTTTTGAATTCAATAGTGTGACTTCGCATCGCGTAGTCGAAACGCGTTGACCCCAATCCTTCGAGACAACGACAAAAATTTCAAATTCGCTGAAAGGTCGCACCGATCGTAGACTACCTGGAATAGCTCCTTACTCACTATGTTGGGAAGAATTCCATGAAAAAGCTGACAAGAAGCAGGGCACTCGGACAATCTGCCAGAAACCGATCAAAACTTAGACGTTGGGTCCTTGGATTCGAGATGCTTGAATCGCGTCTCATGTTGGCCGGCGACTACCAAAACGCTGTTATCCGTAATTCCGATGCCACAGCGTTGGTAGCGGGACTGGAGGGACTCGCTCAGTTCGGGTCCGGTTTGAGCCAAAGCGGTTCCTTTGCCGAATATCTTCGATTCCTCAAAGCCAGCGACGGAACGATGCTCCAATTGGGGGGCATCGTCGATATTGGCGAGGTCCTGCAGGAGCGTCTTGCCGATCCAGTTGAGAGTTTTTTGGCCACGCAAGGAGCGGGACGAACCACCGACTCCCTGCTTGCTTTTCTCGATACGCAAACGGAAGTGGTTCGAATTGTCGGCGGTCAAGTAAACCTACCGACTGATGAACTTCGTTTTGAGCTTGAATTTGAATACCGGGTCCAACTCGATACCTTCCGCGTCGACTTTGGAAGTTCTGGATTGGCTCTTGGATTGGCGTCGAACGACACAATCGCAGCACCTATCGTGGCCACTCTGAGATTGGCGGTCGACTTTGGAGTCAAACTCGATACCGACCTCAGCAGTGAGCAAGCATTTTTCTTGCAGAATACTACGATCGATGTCGCGATGGCTTTCGATGGCTTGAGTTCAGAGCTCGACTTTCAAGTTGGCTTTCTTGCGGCCTCTGCCCCATCGCCTCGAATCGAGTACGACTTGAATGCGCATGTTACCTTTTCTAATGCGGTGCAAGATTCACTAAACCGAGTTTCACTGACGGTTTTGAACAGCGATGCCGCCGAAGACCTAGCGATCATTCTACTCGACCACAATTCCGTCGACGTTTCTCTTGCGACGCAGGCGTCGATTGGAACTTGGACGGCCGCCGGATCGCCGCTGATCACTATAATAGGCCAAACGATTGGATTGGAGCCATCGATCACGACTAATACCGATTTCGATGAGCTATTGAATTTCAATCGCACCGATGCAAACGAGGTGATTCTTGGCTTGGAGCAGTTAGCTAGTTGGTTGACTTCCTTTAGCGATTCCGAGTTGCTCGACGAGCCAATCCCCTTTACCGTCGCCGCAACGCTGGGAAATACTTATGATGTTGGCCAGGGATTTCAATCAACTATTCAGGGATTGCGTGGTCCGAATGGCAACCCTGTTTTTAGTGCAGCACAATCGTTCCCTGGATTGTCCGGTTTAGCGGGATATGATCCTCTCGAGGATCGACTCAACTATGTGATTGCGAAAAACCTACCGGCACAGCAGGGACAGACTTCGAACTCCAGAGTCTTGTTCCATTCGGACGAGGGGTCAGCGTCGAGTGTTTCAAGCGTACAATCAGCTGCCAATGCATTGATCTCAGCCGCCGCCACGGTAAGCTTTGTGTTGGGTATCGACCTGACCGATCCCAGCCTGCCGCTCGAGCAACGCGTCACGGTTCAACGGCTTCGCATCGCTGGGGATGTAACATCGAGTCTAGGAGGGTTCGCAGGCAAAGCGGTGTATGGAGATTTAGGAATCGACTTTACGAATGGTCAGCTTCGTGGTCAGCAATCCTACGTGGCCAGAATACAAGATGCAACAACAGGGTCCGATCGCACATCACTTGCGGCTCTGTATGAAGGGCTCAACTCTCTCGAGACGTTGCTGTCGGAACCACTTATTCAGAGCGGGACGGCCGATTTGACAATGCAGTCTTTGATAGTGCAAGACGGATTGTTAACGATTCCAGCAAATGCAAGCGTCGTGGTTTCAATAGCCGACTATGGCACCGGGGTTGTGCAATCCGCGACCAGCAACGGCGGAGACCTGCCATTATTCGAAGACTTGACCGTGGAGTTTATCGCCGCGTCTCTCGTTTCAGTGATTCAAGAAACGTCCGACTGGTCACGTCTTAGCCTCGACGGAATGGCTTCGATTGGGCTCACGAGCGATGATTTCTTAACGTTGAATCACGAGGCATTCGCACACGCAATACTTAGGTCCCAACTGAGATCGGCGACAGGCGGAACTGCAAGACAGCTTTTGATTCAGGATGTGCCTCGATTCCTATCGGGACTCGAATTGTTTTCTGGCGCTCCCTACATCTTCGATTCCCGAATCGCATTTGCCGATGCAACGAATTCCCTGGAGCTGATATTCGACATTGCTAGTGTCGCAAATAACCAACCCGTGCAGTCAAGTGTTTCGTTGGCATCGATCGTAGATGCCACCGCAGATTCTCGAATTACCAACGTTGGTGAATTCGCCGGGAGCTCGGCATTGATCCATGCTACGACATCGGCGGTCTTTCATACAGCGTTGAAGATTGCCCTCGATGGTCCAGAAGCCCCGAGTGTTTCGATTTCAGAAGATACCGCAGAAACCGTTCGGATCTTCGTCAATGAACCGTTCGCAGGGCAACCCGCACTATCCATGACCGGTTCGATCGGCGCACTTGGCGTCACCTTGCACGACGGGCGTATCGTGATCGCGCAGAGTCTGCTTCAGCCGAATACTCTGGCACCTGCTCTTTTCCGAACGGGTCTTCCGCAAGGAGGCGGAGCGATATCCTTGAGTGCACTGCCTGCCTTCGTACCCGCGTCAACTGCGACTGGCAAAATGCGACTCGACTATCGCGTGACTCCTAGGACCACGGGTGTACCTGAATCGAGTCGATTTACCGTACGAGTGAACGCTCTTGGCAACGCTTCTGGCTCTACGGTAATTGTATCGTCGCCTGACTTTACGGTGTTGAGAGCCGGTGTCACTGACCTTGCCGCTTTTCCGTCAGGGCTGGATCAGTTACTGAGCATGACATCGCAAGCGTTGGATTCCGAAATCTTCAATTTGAGTTTCCCAATTCTGGGGAGCGCCTTGGTACAGGAACCGAACTCGTTTGCGCGGCGCGGCGTGCCAAACCCGGCGAACCCAATTGATGCACTTAATGCACTCGTGGGTCCCGCTTTGATTGGACTCGTGATATATGGTTGCGATTCGGTAGCAAACGCCATCCAGTCCGCTCTGCCGAACACGGCAACGACCGCAAGTACGGTAACAGCAGATTGCTCGGATGCATTGAACCCATTGTTCACCGTGACTCAGACTGGCGTACTGTTTTCACAATCGATGCCGGCCGATGCCGACTTTGGCATGAAAGCATTCCCGGTCGATATTGTTGGCCGAGTTCTTGTTGAGGGAACATACGATCTTTCGCTAACGTTTGGAATGAATCTGACGCAGGGGGTTTACCTGGATACAACCAATGAGTCACTGATGGTGCATATGATAGTGAAGTACGAACCTATAGCGATTGGCCCGGAGTTTTTTGGGACGATCGGATTATTCGCTGCAACGATTGAGAACCCCGCGTCCGACACTCTCTTTCATGCCGACTTCAATATCGGACTTACAGAGCCAAGTGGAGACGGACTTCTCACCGTCGGTGAAGCGATCCAATCAGAACGACATTTGATTGCAAGTCTCATTGACTTTCCCTCAACGGTTGTAACGGGCAGTACTGGTGCCAACGATGGTGATTCTGTTGCGATCGAGGTTAAAGTTGGTGTCCTCGACGATTCGGGACAATTCACAGAATTAAGCGACTTTCTCCCGGCGTTTGAATTCACTTTTGTTATCGATTGGCAATTCGCTGGGACAGATTTCCGTACGGATTTGATCGGCTCAACACCGCCACGCGTTGCGTTTGATGACATTGGTTTGAGTTTTGGGACGTTTGTGTCCAGCTTCGCTTCCCCGTTCATCGCTAAAGTCCAAAATGCGCTGGCGCCGTACGACTCAACTTTGGATTTTCTGACGACTCCATTGCCGATTCTTTCCGATTTTCTCGGGGATGTATCTTTTGTCTCGTTCGCTGCGTCAATATCCAACCCGTCGCTGTTGACGTCGCTGTTGGGTTTGGTTGAGCTATTGGACAACGTTCAGGATTTTTCTGAGCAATTAGAGATCGCGGCTGCGGATGATGTCTTTCTTCGATTTGGAAGTATTGAACTAACTGGAGAACACTGCGAGGAACTGAACCTACTACCCGTTTCTTGTGACGCAAGGGCGCCATCGCTAGGGGTCGCTATCGAGGATCTCTTTAACGGACAAAATCAAGGTTCATCCACTCCGTTCCAACAAATCCAGGATTCAACGTCCGAAGTAGCGCGCCGATATCGCGAATCGTTGAGTGCCTTGCAATTCAGCGCTCAGCTCGAGTTTCCGTTGCTAAGTAACCCGATCGGATTCTTTGATCTTCTTTTTGGGATATCGAATTTAACCCTTGCCACATTCGATGTCACGGTCGATGTTCATATTCCGATTTCACTGGACTTCCCAGTCTTTCCTCCTTTCTTTTCCGCCGGTCTCTTTGGAGCCATAGAAGTTGAGAGCTACTTTGCGTTTGGATTCGATTCCTCGGGGTACGACACGTATCGCATGACAAAGAATCCAGCGGATTTTGCTTCTGGCCTTTACGCTAGCGATACCGCGAATCCGCTCGACACCGGCTTGGACATCCCGCAAGTTTCTATCTCGGGCATTGCTCTTTACGAGCCATCGCACGTCGACGTTCTCGTTCTTGAGGCCGGTGTCGGGGGCGGCATTACCTCCGATGCAGTGGTCGATTTCATTGACCTAAATAACGATGGACGAATCGGCGTCGAGGAATTCGGTTGTCTCGCGATAGATGGATCGGTGGATCTCTCGTTGGAAGCCTACTACACACTGCTCGGCAAACGCGAGGATTATCCGCTCGCAACGGCTAGACTTGCTACTTTCGCAGCCGGCTGCCGAGGCGCGATCTTAGCAGACATCAACAATCACGTCCTCAACGTTTTTGTTGGCGAAATATCTGACATGCGAAACATCGCTAGGAACGAGATCAATGAAAAAATCCGTGTCGCAAGAGAGGGCGTCCCCGGGACTGTGACCGATCGCATTTACGTTTATGGATTCGGTGGAGTTCAGTCTTTCGATGCTGCTAGTGTTTTGTCCATCGTTGCAGACGCCGGGGACGGCGACGACGAAATCATCGTAGATGCCGCCATCACCGTACCCGTTTTTCTCCTTGGTGGAGATGGAAACGATTTTTTGCAAGGCGGTAGTTTCCATGACACGCTTGACGGCGAGGATGGCGATGACGAGATCTATGGTGGTTCGGGCGACGACACGATTAAAACCGGAACGGGACTCAACCGAGCTTACGGTGAATCGGGCTTAGACACCATCACTGGTGGAGACCAAAGAGATCTTCTCGTTGGTGGCGATGACGTCGATACGCTGTATGGAATGGAGGGGGACGATGTTCTCGTTGGCGAGGAAGGTGACGACTTTTTGTATGGCGGCCTTAACGACGACGTGATCGATGGTGGAAACGGGGTGGACACAATCTATGGAGAGGCCGGCAACGACAAACTCTATGGCCATGACGGCATCGACTACATATTCGGAGGGAGCGGTGAGGACTACATTGATGGCGGAACTGGCAACGATAACTTATCGGGTGGCATTGAGATCGACCTGATCCGCGGTGGGGAGGGCCGTGACGAAATCCACGGCGATGGCGCCGGCGACTATTTGTTTGGAGACAGCGGCGGCGACACAATCTTCGGAGACATTGATGACGACGTGATCGAAGGTGGTGACGGAAACGATTCGATTTACGGCGGAGACGGAGATGACCATATTCGAGGCAACGACGAAGATGATTTTGTCGAAGGCGGATACGGAAACGACCTGATCATTGGGGACAACGGAGATGACGAACTCCATGGAGACTTCGATTCAACGCGTCTTTTTTGCGATCCCGTGGAGTTTGGTACCGATCGTGACACCATTCTTGGCGGCATTGGGAATGATCTCATCACCGGCGGATGCGATGTCGACATTCTTTATGGGAACTTGGGAAACGACGAACTTCAAGGTAACGACGAGGGTGACTTTTTGTATGGTGGCGGTGGGGTCGATTCCCTTTACGGCGAAGACTCGCCGACCCATCATCGAACCCATGTTGCTGGATCCGATGAACTCTATGGTCAAGACGAATCAGACACTATCTATGGAGGCGATGAAGGGGACTTAGCGCGAGGTGGCGAGGGCGATGACTTGATCTTCGGTGAAGCAGGACAAGATCGACTCTTTGGCGACGATGGCGACGATTCGATCGATGGTGGCGATCAAGATGACTTGATTAACGGCGGTGTCGCCGACGATCACCTTTTGGGTCAGGCAGGCGTCGACTTCATCTTCGGCAATATTGGAAATGATTTCATTGAAGGCCAGGATGGCAACGACGTGATTCGCGGGAACAATGGGCTCGATGTCATCTATGGTGATGGGGATCAAGATAATATTGCGGGCGGACCCGGCAATGACACCATTCGCGGCGGCAACGATGGCGATTCTATTCGCGGCGATGAAGGTGACGATCTGCTCCTCGGCAACAATGGCGACGACACGCTCGATGGCAAACAAGGGGATGACGTAGTCTACGGAGGGACCGGTTCGGATACGCTCGTCGGAGATATCGGCAACGATCGCTTGTACGGAGAGCTTGGGGACGACACCCTCAACGGCGACGAGGGAAACGATGTCCTCGAAGGGGGCGCAGGTAATGACATCCTGAGTGGAGACGAGGGCAACGACGCCGTTTATGGTGATGCCGGAGTGGACGATATTTCGGGCGGCATTGGCGATGACTACCTGGCAGCGGGCAACGGAATCGGTGACTATCTTCGAGGCGACGCAGGGAACGATACGATTGTCGGATCGGACGACGGTAGTTTCGATTCGAAGCTCGAGGATACAAGCTATTTCGGAGATCGCATCGAAGGTGGTGATGGAGACGACATGATCGATGGACTCGGCGGTGCAGACATTATCGATGGTGGAACGGGCAATGATTTGATCCGGGGCGGAATGCATGGGGACTTGATCATCGGCGGACCTGACCTCGCGAGCGGACTCAATCGCGATGACGATGAGATTTTCGGCGGTGATGGCGACGACAAAATCAGAGGGGGCAATGGCGATGACTTTATTCAAGGTGGCGTCGGCTTAGACACCATCGACGGAGGGACTGGGACCAACACTATCGATAGTTTGCCGTCAGATCCGTTACCGGAGTTTGCCATGTCGTCTGGACCCGACCGACGTGGGGTTTGGACAGAGCTAAGCGGATCCGCAACTCGCGGTGGATTGTCCAACATTGGTGGTTTCGAAGAATCGGTGTTCACTTCGCCGCTCGGTGTCTATGTTGCATGGGTCGACCAACGAAATGGCAATTCGGAAATCTATGTCGCTTACCATCCGAACGATGTTGGCCAGTGGACCGAACTGGTCGGCTTTGGAACCAACGGCTCGGCAAGCGGAAGCGGCATCAGCAACGATACGGAGCAATCGCGGCGTCCGACGATCTTCAAACTCAAGAACTCGGACAAAGTGGTGGTCGCATGGACGAGTATCCGCGAGGACGGAACGAGCCGGATCGAAGTCGCAATGGAAGAAACCAATTGGGCGCGAGTGGCCAATCCTGGCCAAACTGGAACTGCTGACAATGCAGTCTTCGTGCCCTACTCCGTCGAAAGCGGTCTACTTGCTTGGCTTGACAAGAGCGCGGGTTTTCAGCGAGCGATGGTCTCGCAGTTCGTCAATGCGCCGAGTTGCTTCGTCGGGTTTTTGTCGGGCGGCTCCATTGGCAGTGCGCCACCTAATGTCGACGTCATGCAATTGGACATTGCAGCGGTCGAGTTCCGGGCTGCTCTGAGCATTGCCTATGGCGATTCCGTCGATCATAACATTGAAGTCCTGGTCAATCGCGGAACCACCCTGGTGGATCAAACTGGATTGTGTCCAGCCGTGCCGAACGCAAACGTTCAAGTGTTGACGCCAACAGTTTGGCGCACGATCCACACTGAAACTGCTGGGGATACGACACAGCCCACGGTCGGTATCCAATTGATCGATCTTCGACAAGTTGGTCAAAACGAATTCGAACTCGATACCGAAGTGTTGGCCGCATGGCAACGCTCCTCGGACCGCGAAGACCAAGTCGATGGAGTTGCAATACCTGTTCCTCATTCAGGCCGGATTGGCTTGCCAAGGGATCTGACACCACAGTACAAGAGCGACGCCGCACCGCGAATCAGTGCAACGAGCGTTTCCGATACCATTGGATACGCGGCCCTACCCGAATTAGCCGTGTCGTACTTTGGATCGTTCTTAACGTGGATGGACGACGGAACCTTCCATGGTAATGGCCGTTCGAGTGCTTTTATCCTGTCCCGTTTTCGCGACACCAGCAATGGTCCCTACGTTCTGAGCGAATTCAAAGTGCATGATGCGAGCGGACAGGGATTGAGTTCTACGGGCGGTTCGATGCAGAGTCTTTCCATAGGAGTCGAAACCAATGGATTTTCAAGCACGGATCCGTACGTGGTTTGGACCGAAGCCTATGTCACTTCCAGAGACAGTTCGATCGTGTCGCCAACTCAGGGTGTCTACCTGCGAGTTACGCAGAAAGGGCTCGCTCTGGTCGACGACCAATTCTCGGCCAACAAGTTCCGCCAACAGGTGGGCAATGTACTGGACAACGATTTGAATCTTTTTGGCGAGGGGCCAGGGCGAGTTGTTGAGTTCGGAGGAAGAGACATCGATTTTGGTGCCACGATCAGCTTTGTGAGCGAACTAGGCGCCCAGGTTACTGTCAGCGATGATGGAAAAGTGGTTTACGATCCGCGAGGCGTAGCACGGTTTCGAAGTTTGCGACGCGGACAGTCGCTGTCGGAGACATTTACCTATCAGGTAAACAATTTTATTTTCGATGCAGAGGCATATGCCACGTTCACCGTATTCGGCTTCAACCGTTGGCACAACTTGAGAAACAAATTGGATGTGGATGACAATGGGTCCGTCAATCCATTGGATGTATTGATCATCATCAATGATCTCAACTTGTTGGGGACTCGTGAACTGCCCGAAGGGGCAGACCAGTTGTTGCAGTACATCGACATTGATGATGATGGATTCGTTACGCCTCTCGATGTCCTTATCATCATTAACCACATTAACCTCGATGGGGCTGGTGAAGGAGAATCGATGGACATAATCACGAACTCATTCGAGACCGAGAAGGATGCGACGACTGAGCCCTTCTTGATGGTTGACTTTGCATTCGCCGAATTCTCAGCTATTTCTGAGAAACGAAACGGACGAACACGAAATGGACGTCAAGCAGTCCGAAACTCTTGACGAGTTTCGCTTCCCGAAAATTGAGCTGTCACAAGGCACTACAAAACGTCTTCCGGTGGCGTCGCAGTTAGTGCGCAACGGATCGGGAAAAGGAGTCTTACAAAGCACACATCGATTCGATTCGTTCGTTTGGGCGGTGTATCCGCAACTAGCGCATGTTCTCGCCATCTACTCGCCTAAATACGGATTTGCCCGGTTCCATCTCCGAATTTCACATCGTTGATGCCGACTGTTTCAAGCATGGACGAGAAAAGATTGTTTAGCGGTGTGTTCTGTGGATACTCTAGCAAACGTCCTGTCTGAATCCGGTTGCCACCTTTTCCAGCCAGCAGAATCGGCAGGTCATGGTGATCGTGGCGATTGCCATCCGAGATGCAACCTCCGTAGACAATCATCGAATGGTCCAGCAAGTTGCCGTCCCCCTCTGGGGTTTCTTTGAGTTTGGTCAGGAAATAACAGAATTGCTCCGAATAGTATCGATCAATCTTGGCGATCTTGTCGATGCTGTCTTGCTTGTTCTCGTGGTGGGACAATTGATGGTGACCATCTTTGACTTCAATCATCGGAAACGCGCGATTGCTCCCTTCATTCGCCAACATGAACGTTGCGATACGCGTTGTATCGGTCCGAAAGGCTAGCACCATCAAATCGTACATCAATCGGATGTGCTCGGTTGGGTTGCTGGGTTTGCCGTTTGGTTCGACCACTCCATCGGGCAACGCGACCGGGATAGAGAACCGATTGATACGCTGTTCGACTTCGCGAACGCTCGTAAAATACTCGTCTAGTTTACGTCGATCGTCCGTTCCAGAGATGCGGTCCAAATGCTTTCGCTGATCCGTTACGAAATCCAATATGTTCGACTGCATTGCCCGCGAGCGAGCGTCGGTGGAACCTGCTGTACCGAAGAGTCGTTGGAATGCTCGGAGCGGATTGATCTCCTTGGCCGTTGGCAGCGTTTCGGATCGCCATGAAATATTATTTGAGTAAGCACACGCATAGCCCGAATCGCATGAGCCTGCGTCTTTTCCTTCTTCGGTGCCGAGTTCGAGCGATGCAAGTCGCGTTGCTCGACCGTACTCATCTGCAGCGATCTGGTCGGCGCTTCGGCCTACCTTAATTTTCGAACCAGCTGTTTTGTAGGGGTGAGCACCTGTTAAGAACGCAGCCGCGCTTCGAGCGTGGTCGCCTGGCCCATCTCCCAACGACTGCGCATTGACTTGTGCAAGACCTCGCAGAACATTGAAATCACCCTTGCATTCTGCCAACGGCTCAAGGCTAGGCGAGAGTTCCCAGTCCGTACCCTTGCCTTTGGGAAACCATCTTTCGGCATTGGTCCCATTGGGAAAGAAGACCCAAGCCAGTCGCGTCGGCGGACTGGTTGCGTTTTTTGCAAAAGCAGCCACCGCAGGCTTCATCACATCCAAGCACGGCAAAGCAAGTGACACACCCACTCCGCGAAGCAAAGTCCGGCGGCTTATCTGTCGCTGCGTGATCGATCGATCGAGGGCCTTATCGTGCATCGGTGAGTTTTCCAATTGGATTGAGGTGGGATTTTTGAAGGAAGGCATCGCTCAAGACGATGGCCTCGACAATCGAACGAATCGATCGCGAGTTTTGATTGGCGTGCTCAACGATACGGTCGATGTCGCACTTATCTTGTCTTTGCAAACCCCGCCCGAGGGCATAGGTTAGCATTCTAGTTGAAAAATTTTCTGTAATTTGTGGTTTTCGGGTCGAAAGGAGTGCTACCAATTCCGCGGGTCCCTCGAAAGCCCGCCCGTCGGCCAATTGCCCCTTTGCGT
>JAYTVM010000447.1:0-50305 GCA_043743995.1 Pirellula sp.
CTCCAATCTGGAACAACGACCATCGCCAACGTAGCGAAAGCACACTCGTTGAATGAAAAGTACTTGACCACGCTTTGGAATACCTTAATCGACCAAACGCCGTCGTTGGTGCTGGATGTCGTCAAAGCAAAGTGGCGTACCTCCAAGCCCGAGGATCTCAACGATTTGATCTCAACGATTGCGAAATGGCAACAATCATTGTGGCGTTTCTCAACCATTGGGCATATCGGCAAACGGGACGGCCCAACGGCTTGGCAAGTCCCAGTGCAGCCTATTTCCGCAAGGCATGAAATACGAACCAAACTTCCGAAACCTCAAGATGGCAAGAATCTATCCCTGTTCTTGGTTGCTTCCGATCTTTCCGACGGAAACGAGAGTGACTTCGCCGTTTGGGAGAACCCTCGCTTCGTGGCACCAGGCAAACCAGATCTACACCTCCGCGATCTGCGTTACGCGATTGCTTCCCTTTCTGCGAATCGAGAAACGATCCTTGCCAACGCTGCTAACAGCTTGGCCGCCGCCTCCGAGTTCAGCCAACTTGCTGACAAGGTATCAATCGATAAGTTAGCCAAAGATTTCTCGGTTGACCGAATGATCCTTGCCGCCTGGTTTCAGTATTTGGGGATCGGGGTTGGCGAAAAGAGTATCGATTCTTATATGACGACCAAAATGGAACGGGCTGAGAACTACGACTTTGTAAAAGGTTGGGTCGGAACGGATGCGCTCAGCGTGATCGCCAATTCATCCGACCAGTTTGTGCGGGTGCCAGGCGATATGCAGCCACATAGTGTCGGAATTCATCCCTCGCCCAAGAAACGCGTGGCGGTTGGATGGAAGAGTCCTATCGCTGGGAGCGTTACCTTTTCGAGCCGTGTCCAAAGGGCACACATTGGTTGCGGCAATGGCGTCACTTGGCTTGTGGAGCATAGTCATCAAGGTTCGCGGCGAATACTCGCATCGGGCTCAGCTACCAATGCCGAGGCGCAACGCTTCGCATCCACCGCAGATATTTCCATCCAAAAAGGGGACGTGATCTCGCTGATCGTAGGTCCACGAAATGGCGAGCACTCTTGCGATTTGACCGCGATCGATATCTCCATCCGGAGCAAAGATGACCAAGCCGTGGATTGGGATCTCGCCAAGGATGTTTCACCTGACATACTCGCTGGAAATCCTCACTCTGATCGGCGAGGAAATTCAGGAGTATGGCACTTTTACAGCGAGCCAGATGCGTCCGACGAAAAGTCGATCATCCCAGTCGGCTCGCTGCTCGAAAAATGGCAGCTGGCTACGAATGCAAGTGAAAAGCAAAATTGGGCGAACGAAGTTCAGTCGCTCTTGACCCGTGGCCCTGGAACCGTTCCAGCCAACTCGCCCGATAAAGTATTGTACCAACAGCTTACTTCCTTAAGCGGTCCTCTCTTCTCCGCGATTCGGGCTGAACTTCTTGCGAACAAGCCTACCACCAACGACTCGGTCGAGTCCAAGTTTGGAGTCGATCCGTCCTTATTCGGCAAGCACCCGAATGGACAGCCAACCAATGCATCCAACATGGTCGTTCAAGCCCCTTCGTTGACGGAGGTAGTCGTTCCAGCCGACTTGGTTGAGGGATACGAGTTTGTGGCCACAGGTTCGCTAGATGCTGAGACGGGAGCCGAAGGGACGGTGCAACTGCAAGTGCTTTTTGATAGACCCTCCCAATTGCATGGGCTGGCTGCCAGTGGGACTGCGATCAACGGGGCCAAGGCGACTTGGTCCGATGGCGATAGGCCTTTGCAGTACGATTCGCCGATTATCATCGCGGAGGGCAGTGCGTCGCGTAAACGGCTGCTGGCTCAATTGGACGCCTTTCGGCAGTTGTTTCCTGCCGCGTTATGTTACACGAAAATTGTCCCTGTTGATGAAGTGGTCACGTTGACACTCTTCTATCGCGAAGACGAGCATCTCAAGCGATTGATGTTGAACGAAGAACAAGCCGCGGAGCTCGACCAACTATGGGATGAATTGCATTTTGTAAGTCAAGATGCCTTGGCTTTGGTAGACGCATACGATCAGCTTTGGCAATTTGCAACTCAAGATGCCGACCCCAGCGCGTTCACACCGATGCGTGAAGGGATCATGCAACGAGCCGAACAATTCAAGTCGCGTATGCTCGATGCAGAACCGATTCACCTGCAATCACTTTTGGATTTCGCGGAACAGGCATGGCGTAGACCTGTGTCGCTTTTAGAAAAACAACAGCTAAAGGAGTTGTATCAGCGACTGCGAAGCGAGGAGCTTCCGCATGGCACGGCCATTCGTATGGTCTTGGCTAGAGTGTTCGCAGCACCGGCGTTTTTGTTTCGGGGCGAAGCTGCGGCTCATGGAAAAGCACCCTCGCCTGTTTCGAGTCAGGAGCTCGCGACGCGATTGAGTTATTTCTTGTGGTCCACAACGCCGGATCGGGAGTTGCAGAAAGCCGCCGACAGCGGAAAACTACATGACCCCGAAGTCCTGCGCAACCAAGTCCGTCGCATGATGTCCGACGTTCGCATGCGACGCTTGGCCATTGAGTTTGGGTGCCAATGGTTACACATTCGGGATTTTGATCAGTTTGATGAAAAAAGCGAAAAAGACTATCCGGAATTTTCAGGGCTCAAGTCGGATATGTACGAGGAATCGATACGATTTTTCGAAAGTATGTTTCGGAATGATGGCTCGATCCTTGACTTGCTCAGCGCCGATCACACGTACTTGAACGGTCGACTAGCCAAGTTTTACGGCGTCGAAAATGTGGAGGGTGACTGGCAAAGAGTTGACGGCACGCGGAAGTCGTCTCGCGGTGGCATATTGAGTCTGGCAGCCACCCTGTCCAAGCATTCTGGGGCTTCTCGAACCAGCCCAATTTTGAGAGGCAATTGGGTGTCCGAATTCTTGCTGGGTGAGAAACTGCCGCGCCCCCCGAAAAACGTTCCAGTTTTACCCGAGGATGTGCCGGCGGATTTAACCGAGCGCCAACTCATCGAGCGTCACAGCAACGACCCAGCTTGCGCCAAATGCCATCAGCGAATCGACGGATTTGGCTTCGCCTTGGAACAATACGACACGATTGGTCGGCTTAGGTCCAAAGACGCTCACGGGCATAAAATTGATACAACGGCCGTCCTTCGAGACGGTACGACGCTGACCGGAGTCGAAAGCTTGCGGCAGTATCTTTCAACGACGCGAAGGAAAGATTTTTTAGAGACATTTTGCCGACGCTTGCTAGGTTATTCGCTTGGGCGATCGGTGCAGTTGTCGGATAAGCCACTGATTGACGAAATGATCGTGCAATTGTCGGAAAAGGACTTCCGCATTTCTGTAGCGGTGGAGCTAATTGTATTAAGTCCACAGTTTAGAATGATTCGCGGTGCGGAGCATCGTCCATGACTGTCGATCTCGTACGCGCAATAAACCCATCCCACCATTCCTCCCCAACTAAGAAATCATGACATCGATACTAACTTCGCGTAGAACTATCCTTCACGGTATCGGAGTATCGATGGCTTTGCCTTGGATGGAGTCACTCCGTGTCTGGGGTCAGGAAGCCGGGACAACCACAGCCAACGGCGATGCACCAGTTCGAATGGCAGTACTGTTTTCAGGTAACGGCTTTCACAAGGATCATTGGTGGGCCAAAGGTGCTGGCAAGGAAATGGAGCTTGGCAAAGTGCTTGAGCCCCTTCTTCCACATCGCGAGAAACTGCTCTTTATCAAGGGCCTTTACAACGAAGAGGCGCTTAAGGGAAACATCCATAGTTCGCAAACGGGCAATCTATTGAGCGGCGCTCCTCTGGAAGCCGGAGGAGGCATTCGCAGCGGAACCAGTATCGATCAACTGTTGGCTCAACACTATGGTCAGACGACCAAGGTCTCGAGTCTTGTGCTGGGTTGCGAAAAGGGGAATCCCTCCGTTCACAAAAACTATTCGATGATCTACAGCAGTCACATTTCTTGGAGTTCACCGACGAGCCCGACCCCGCTCGAAGTCTATCCGGCTCTCGCATTCGATCGGCTATTCCGCGATGCGACCAGCAAAGGAGACAAGAGCGTACTCGATGCCATTCTTGAAGACGCAACCTCCTTTCGAAAAACGATCAGCTCAAGCGACCAACAGAAGCTAGATGAGTATTTGAGCTCGGTTCGCGAGGTCGAGCAACGGATTTCCGGCGCAGGAAAGCGAGGGGAGTTGCAAGGCTGGCGACCGACGTTGGAGATACCGAATATTCCACGACCGGCCGATGGTATTCCGCAAGACGTTGCCGAACACATGCGGTTGATGTGCGATATTCTTGTTCTGGGGTTCCAAACGGACACAACTCGATTGTGCACGCTAAAATTGAACAACGATCATTCGTCACTTCGGTTCCCAAATCTCGGCGTTGACTACATGATCCATCATCTGCTTTCCCATCAAGAGTCCGACGATTGGCTCAAGGTGAATCGGTTTTTCCTCGAACAGTTCGCCTACGTAGCCAACAAGCTGGATGCAATCCAGGAAGGGGAACGCACAGCTTTGGACAATTCCATTTTGATGTACTGTAGCAGCATGCTGACGGGTGGGCACGATGCGACAAAGTTGCCTGTTGCAATCCTCGGCAAGGGGGGCGGGAAACTGGAGACCGGGCGTGTTTTGGATTATGGAGGCAAACCCAATCGGAAGATGTGCAGTTTGTACTTATCTCTGCTCGACAAGTTTGGGATGCGGCTCGACAAGTTCGGCGACGCAACGGAACGCCTCGCTGAGGTGTAAGGCGAGGGGCAGTTTGAAATCGAATCTGAAGAAAGTACCCATCACGCTCCGCGTGATGTTGCCACAGAAACCAAAGGTTTTTGAACTGCGAAAATCACGCGGAGCGTGATTGGTACCATAAAATCACAGCCTCTCTCAGGTACGAAGGGCGTGCCACACGGTGGCCTGGCTTGGTAGTCTTCGGTATGCAGTTCGCCTAAGCGTCAATCCAATTCGTTCGCTTCATGCTATAATGGATGGGTGGTCGAATCTCCTCCGACTCCCCCTACCTCTTCGCGGAGCCCTGCGCAACCATGCTTACCTTTCTAGGAAACGGATACTCCCAAACTTGCAACGGTGTGACACGCCGTGATTTCTTGCAAGCGGGAACTTTGGGAGCCATCGGTTTTGGATTGCCTCAGTACCTGGCCGCAGCGGAAGCTGGGAAAATTGACCCTAGCAAAAGCAAACGATCTGCCATCATGATCTTTAACCTTGGCGCCCCCAGTCAAATAGATACGTTTGACATGAAGCCGGATGCGCCAGTCGAGATTCGCGGTCCTTTCCAACCCATCGCAACCAACGCACCTGGCATGCAAATTTCGGAAATCCTCCCGCTACACGCGAAAATCGCAGACAAGTTTTCGCTCGTTCGATCTTGCTTTCATCGCGGGGCTGCCGTTCATGATGCAGGTTGGCAGATCATGCAAACGGGTCGACAATTCGCAGGTGGCGTGAACACACCTCACGTCGGATCGGTTGCAAGTTACATGTTAGGTCGCCGTTCGGATTTGCCGCCGCATGTGGTTTTGCCTGAGACAATGGGGCGTGGCGGGGGCAATCTACCCAATGGACAAGCCGGCGGCTTCTTGGGCAAAGCCCACGATCCGTTCGCATTGATGGCCGATCCATCTCAAAAGGATTTTAAAGTTCCCGATCTGCTTCCCCCAGACAACATCGGTACTGCACGAATTGATCGTCGTCGACGCATGCGTGAGGTTGTGGACAACACAATTCGCAACTTTGAATCGAGCGAATCTGCCAAGCTGATGGATGACAACTTCCAATCGGCTTATCGACTGATGACGAGCCCGGACGCTAGAAACGCATTCGATCTCAATCGAGAGCCGATGGCTGTTCGCGAACGTTACGGTATGCACCGATTTGGTCAATGCTGTCTGCTTGCCCGTCGTTTGGTCGAAGCAGGCGTTCGGTTCGTAACCATCAATACTTTCCTGACCGTATTTGACGAGATCAGTTGGGACATACACGGCAGCAAGCCGTTCACGTCCATCGAAGGCATGAAGAATGTAGTGGCTCCCATGTACGATCAAGGTTATTCGGCCTTGATAGAAGATCTACATCAACGAGGAATGCTAGACGACACATTGGTTTGCAACTTGGCCGAATTCGGTCGGACGCCCAAGGTGAATCCGGCAGGCGGCCGCGATCACTGGCCGCAGTGCTTCACTGTCTACTTCGCAGGTGGAGGCGTTCAAGGGGGTCGAATCGTTGGGGCGAGTGATCCGATTGGCGCGGTACCGGTGGAACGACCAACAGAGCCACCCGAAATTGTTGCGACGATTTTCCATTCGCTTGGCCTGAATCTCGAGAGCCACTTGCCCGGACCAGCAGGTCGCCCTTTCCCGCTAGTTGACTTCGGTTATCGCGAGATCAAAGAATTGTTTTAGTGTAGCTCTATGGACCAGCTCTCGAATCGCCGTGTGGCTCGTCCCTGAGATTACGAAGGGCGTGGTGAATCGCGTGAAACATTTGCCACAGTTCCCACGCCCAACGCTAATCGCTCTGGGAGGCTGTGATTTTATAGTACCAATCACGCTCCGCGTGATTTTCGCAGTTCAAAAACCTTTGGTTTCTGAGGCAACATCACGCGGAGCGTGATGAGTACTTTCTTCAGATTCGAAAAAATCACAGCCTCGGGGCGTGCGTAGTTCGCTTGGCTACGGCAGTCCTTTGACTTTGGTTTGGATTTTGCAAAGGTAGCTGTCCGCAGTAACAAAAAGCGTGCTGCCGTTTTCGCCAAAACCGCAATTGCTGGTTCGCTCACCCGTGTTGATACGCCCCAAAAGCTTGGCATCCTTGTTGAAGACCCAAATACCTCCCGGTCCACTTGCCCAGAGGTTTCCTTGCATGTCCACGGACAAGCCATCCGGCAAACCTGGCATCTTTCCAACTTCAGCAGTCGCGTCGTAAAACAGTTTCCCCTTGCCAATCGTTCCATCCGCGGCAACTTCAAAGCTCATCCAAATGGCTTTTTTCGGATCGCTTTGGGCGACATAGAGGGTCTTTTCGTCTGGCGAAAATCCGATTCCGTTGGGACGTTGCAGTTCCGTGGTGAGCAAGGTTAGCGATCCATCTTTTTTTGCGATTCGGTAAACGCCGAAATGCTCCAACTCACGGCGAGGGTCGTTTTCTCGCATCGGAAGACCATACGGCGGATCGGTGAAGTAGATATCGCCGTTGCTCTTGAGAACGCCGTCATTAGGGCTGTTCAATCGCTTGCCTTGATAGCTATCGGCCAAAGTGCGTTTGCCACCTCCAGGAGTGAGGACGCTGACGCGTCGATCGCCATGTTCGCACGATACCAGATTGCCATCGAGGTCCTTGAGCAGACCATTGCTGCCTGGTTCCAATCCATAGTACGTGACACCCGTGTAGCCTGATGGATTCATGAATAGCTGAATCCCATCCTTGGCCGTCCACTTGAAAGTTGTATTGCGAGGGATGTCCGAGAATAGCAAGTGGCCGGTGGATGAGTCGCCCATCCAAACGGGCCCCTCCGTCCAAGTAAAACCATCGGCCAATATTTCAAGCTTCGCATCGGCGGCTAGCAGACTGTCGAATTGGCTGTCGAACCGCTCGATCGTGCCGAGCGTTCGCTTGGCTGTTTGTGCTTGGGTTGTCAAACTGTTGCCTGCTGCTTGAGCGATAAAAAGGAATGCTGCGAGGACTGCAAATCGAATACGCATAGAAGGTCCATTCTTGAGAGAGGAAAACGAATGTGCGAATCGCAAACCAGAGCCAGAATCAATATAACCTGTGCTATGCGTTTTGAAGTTGCACTATTGTGTTTGGGGCCGAAGGTTTGCGTGTCATCCAGGCCGTTGGCCTGGGCTAGGCAAATAGTTGGGCCTATGGCCCGAAATACGTGATCAAATCAAATATCTTCCGACAAGGGTAAATCTTCAAGCGATTCCAGGCCAATGATTTCGAGAAATCGATCAGTCGTGTAATAGTGCGATTGTTCGCCCGGACCTTCCTGGGAGGGACGTTTCTCGATTTTAAGAAGTCCTTTTCGGACCAGCGTATTGAGCATGCCTGCAGCCGGCTGGTTCCATTGTTTCTCGAGTTGCTCTCTGGTTGCACCGGGTTGGTATGCTACCAGAGATAAGCAATCGATCGCGGATTGGGTAAGCTGCGTCTCCTTGATCTTGCCATAAAACCGATCTCGAACCAAATGCAGTTCTGGTATCAACTGCAGACTATAGCCCCCCGATTCTCGCACGATCCACATGACCCGATCGTGTTCGCGGTACAACACGTTCAACGCGTTGACCGCTTCGTCGAGTTCGGCAACGGAGATTCCGCGAAAAAGCTCGAGCAGTTTTTCAGTGGGTATGGGTCGATTGTTGCTTGTTCCCAAAAACAGCATCGCTTCTAGAATGGTCTCAGGAGTGACTGGCACGCCGTCCGTCTCGATGGCATCGGGGGCTTCCAGCATCTCCTCCTGCATGGACTCGGCAGGCAGGTTGGTCGTTGCAGCGTTCTCTAGGCTCAAAGTGAATTCGTTTATGGAATCGACATCGCTCGACGCTTGTTCGATCGCCATAGCGTACGCGGAGCCAAGCTCCTCCAAGGAGAAGCCTTCGTTCTCCTGGGCCTCCGTTTCTTCGGTTTCGATCGCGACCACTCGCTTCACTCCTTTGCGACCAAACATTGTTTTTTCCTTTCCCTATTCGTTCGTAATGCTTAGGACCGTTCGCCTTATCGACCATTCTCACCGCCAATGGAATACGCATCCAGCCACGATGGGCCTCGCAGATAGAGCACGCCATGACATATCGCCGGATGCGAAAAGATTTCCCCCGTTTCTTCTAATGGCTGGAAACGTCCGAGTTCCGCAATGCCGTTCGAATCGATGCGCAATAGTATTTGCGTTCCATTGCCGCTGCAAACCCAGATGCGATTGTCCTCTACGATCAACGAACAATGCTTTTGCAACGCCACATCGGAAAAGCGAGCAACCTCTTTGAGTTGATCCAAAGGATCGAGAACCACCAAATCGCGATCGACTCCGACGATCCAATTGCCAACGCGGACCGGCGAGTGCGAATCGCCACCCAATAACTCCGAGCTCGCTTCCTGATGGAGAGCATATTCCAACTCTCCTCGTGCAGGCAGCATCGAGTAGACTCGCGCGCCGTTGTTTTCGGTTACCACAACGATTTTGTTTTGAACAAGGACCGGAGTCGGGACGTTGAAATCTTTTGGAACTTCGGGTTTCATTTCCCAAAGCCGTTTGCCATCGGTGGCAGACCAACCACCGAGCGAGACCGCATCATAGCCAATGAACTGCTTTTGCCCTCGGTATTCTACGGCGATGGGAGAGGCGTAAGCCGCAGGTCGTCCCTTGGTTCTCCAAAGCACTTTCCCGGTCTTTGGGTCAAGTGCTGCCCATCCAGCCTCCAAGCCGCCCGGCTGCACAATCAGTTGGTTATCCATCAAAATGGGAGAGACCGAATAGCCCCATTGCGGTAGTTTCCCACCCAAATCTTCTACGAGATGCCGCTTCCAAAGTACTTCTCCGGTTTCCAAATCGAGGCAATGCAACTGTCCCTGAGCACCCAAAAAATAAACGCGTGAATCGAGAATACAGGGTGTGACTCGTGGTGAATTGCCGTAGTCCAATTCCAATTCCGAGAGATACGCAAGCTTGAACAGAGTGACGCCGGATTCCGCATCCAGCACTTCGAATAGGTCCGACTTGTCGCTGGTATCGCGCGAGGAGACAGCCACAAACTCATCCGTTGCGGCAACGCCGCCGATGCCTTGAGCCGGCAATTCGTGTCTCCACAATCGCTTTGGATGAACCCATTTCAACGGAAGACCTGACGCATGTCCGTCTCCGGAGGCACCTCGCCATTGCGACCAATCCGATAGCTCACCCGTCTTCAATAACGTGACGGATTCTTTGGTCTCAGTTAGCGAACCGCTTGCCCACTTTTTTTTTCCTGCGCCGAATCCGCAACTTCATAGGGCAAAAAACCAAGCTTGGTCTCCATGGCCTTGAGCATGTCCGGCGACTCGTTCATTGACAGCAATGCGGACGCAATGGATCGCCGAACTTCAGGCGAAAGGGAGCTATCCACAAAGGCGGAGACAAATGGCACCGAATCGCTTTCTCCAATCACCTTGAGATCCCCCTTCCTAATGGTGCCGCATCCTTCGAGCAGTGGACCAGCATACGAACTGATCACTGTGGCAAACTTGCCCTTGGCATCGAGTTCGGTTAACTTCTTGGCCCCGATTGAACACGATGGGCAGACTTCTCCAATCTTGAATTCAATTTCTAGCTCAGCCAATTTCCTCTTGGGCGCCGCATCTTTTTCGTCACAGTCCGAGGGACCAAAAAGGATTTGGTAGTTCTCCAAATCCAATAACGACGCGGCTGGATTGTCTTGCAAAACGACAAAGAGCCCCTTTTGTTTGGTGCTACCGTTCATGTCTGTAAGTTGGGCGACCGGAAGTAGACTTCGCTTGGCCTGCTTTGCGTCACTGCGTATTACCGAGTCCTTGCCGATCACTATTTGTGCTGTCTTGGCCTGCGAAGCAAGTGCGGTAACGAGCGATTCGCTCCAGACGACTCGAACCGTCATGCCCGTCTTTTCTTTCAGATAGTCGGCGAGTCGTTCGTACTTGCGCTGCGCGTAACCCTTCACGCAATCGCAAGCAAGTGGGGCTGCCATTGGATCCATGGCAACAATGGTGATCTGCGCATCTGCGGGGCCATAAGGTTCGACTGCATACGAAGGCAAACCGATGAAAACCATGAGCAACATCAAATTCATTATCAACACACGACCAAAATCGATACGCATCACAAAGTTCCTTCGGGATTGGACTGTGTTTTGATGAGCTAGGGTCGACTAACACTGCTAGGAAGAACTACTTCCGGCTTGAGAACCTCCACCACGATACCGTTCGGTACAGAGGCTGGCAACTCAATCGGCTTCCTGGAGGTTGGCGATTTCGCGGATGCTTGAACGACGCTTTCGTCGATGGACGATTTCTTGCCGGTCGCCGACGCCATCATTTCATCGATGGCGGGGCTCGCCACGCTAGCAGGGATGGCGTACGAAGAAACACGCCCAGCCCGAGCGATATTGAGGCCGATCGCATTCCCATAGACATCGACTACGGGACCACCACATTGGTGCGGAGCAATCACCGTATCGTGCTGCATGATGTTTTGAAAGCCCGTCGAGCGCGAACTGATATCTCCATTGACCTCCATTTCGGTCGGATCGAGCAACGAGTTGTTCAGGTCCATCATTTGAGCGGTTATCAACACCTTCTTTCCGTCGCGAAGGATTCCAACGTTGACTCGCTGTCCTGCTACCAAACCTTTTAGTCGTGCCAATACGTCGGGTTGCGATGTCAGTACCTCTCCATCAATGGTGGTGATCAGGTCCCCGGCTTGGACACCAGCCCGATCTGCGCCACTTCCATCAACGACTTTCTGAACCAGCGCGCCGTTTTCGCCATTGATCGAAAAGCCTAACTCAACTCCTAGGACCGCTCGCTCGCGTCGAACATTACGACTGGACACACTCAAAACGCCGATCGCAACGGGCTGACTGCGAATATCCGTCGTGGCCATCCAGCCTCCGACACGCACGGCTGCCGATGTGTTCCATTGAATACTTTGCAGGTTGCTGCGATCAATTTTTATCAATGCCAAGTCCAGGTCGTTCCTTCGCAGCTTGACGGTCCCGTCGGCTTTTGAATTATCGTGAAGACGAACTTCGATCGTTCGGTCGGGGATCTCACTTGACTTCGTAATGATCCACCCATCTTCGGAAACAATTGCACCCAACGCGATTTGGCGATTCTTGTCCAGAATCTGTACTGTCGACTTCCATTTGTCACCAACCGATTCACGAAACGCTCGCAATGTGGATGACTGATTGCGTTGGTGGGCTCGACTGCTTTCGTTCTGGGTTTCTCGTCCGAATCGCCCCGTACCTTGCTGTTGAACTAAGCGGGACTTCCAACTGGAACCAGCATTCGCACGTCCGTGGTTATTCTCGTCCTTGGGAAGAGGGTCCACCTGAGCTTGCAGGTCAACTTGAGTGGATTGCTCTATCGAGGTTGCGGCGATCCATGCATCGAGCAGTGGATCACCCAATGTGGCATAGGCGACAATGCTTGCGGCTACGGTTCCGCGAACAATCCAAGAAAACCTATTTTTCATCGGGGCTTGCCTTACGTTGCTTCGATTCGAGAAATTCCACAAGTCATTATAACAATGGACAACCCGACAATGGAACGAATTATTCCTTGACACCAACGATTAATCGCAGGGACAGACTCTTGCCGTCCCTCTGAATCTCGACCGTGACTTGCTCTCCAGGCGTCACCGATTCGACGGCGGACTTTAGTTCGTCGAAATTTTGAACCGGTTGGCCATCGAATTTCAAGACGACGTCTCCAGCCCGAATTCCAGCTTTTTCCGCCGGGCCTTTGGGTTCGACGCGGGAGATTTTGCAGCTTTTTTCACTCTCTTCGTCCGAAGCGCCGCGCACACCAATGGCAGGTTTGAAACCTGGCAAACTACCCCAAGCTTCATTTCGCACCAGACGCGTCCAGCTTTCGTCAAAAACGTCGACAGGAACGTGCATGTTGTCGTCCACCTCGACGCCGATCCGACTATGAATGCCTATCAGTTTGCCTTCTAGATCGAAAAGTGGGCCACCACTATCGCCACCGATCAAAGAACAATCCGTCACGAGTGTGGAGGGTAATTTTCGAAGGAGCCGTCCGATTCGGACCACCGCTGGTCGATCCGGCATCCAACCACCTGGATGACCGGTCGCAATGACCCATTGTCCTTCTTGCAAATTAGAGGAAGCTCCCAGGGATGCATGCGGCCAGGGGTCGACGGCGGTGTCCCTGGCTTTTGTGATACGTACCAAACCGGCATCCATATTTCGGTTTACGCCCATGGTGACGCCATCGACGCGAGTTCCATCATGCAACGTGATACGAATCGATTGATTGGGGCGGCCAGCAACGTGGGCTGCGGTCAGAATATAGCCTTCGCCGGTGATGATGACACCGCTACCTTGCGTGCTTCCATGCTGTAGGTTAACTGTCACCAAGTTGACTTTTTCGGCTACCTTAATCTGCTGTTTTTCAAGGGAAATCAATTCGGCTTGATTGCGAGGCTCACTGCCTTTAAGTATCCGTCCGAGTCCCGGGTCAAGATCTACTGAGGTGATCCCAAACGTCTTGATTGAACCATTGATTTTAGATTCGGGTATGGATGGCCGCAACGAAGTGCGATCGATTCCCTGCCGAACGTTTGAATTTGCTTTAGGGCGCTGAACCGTTTCCTGTGCGACCGAATCGGCAGCCAAACAACCCATCACTAGAGCCACACAGAGCGGCCGAACGAGCCACGGCCATGAGAGATGCTTTAACAATAATTTGTCGAAGTTGCAGCATTTGCTGGGCACGATAGACTCCATCACCATAAGCTGTGGTTGCAAGCAATATACGAAAAACCCGCACATCGGTCGTGCGGGTTCGATTATTCGCTAACGAACTCCAAAATGAAACCCGTTTGACTCAAGAAATTCAAGAAAGCATCCGAAGGGCGCCTCAAATGCTGCGATTTTGTAGCGATCGTGCTGATTTATCCGGGGACGTAGGACATGGCTTGTAGATTGATCGTCGGCTGCGGGTACGTTGGAATGCGGGTTGCAAGCCGTTGGCTAAGACAAGGGGATTGCGTATTTGCGATCACTCGTTCCACTGCTCGGGTCAACGCATTGCGGCAATTTGGAATCCAGCCCTTTGTTTGGGATTGGCTTTCCAGTGAGCTTCCGCCATCGAACTCTTGGCCGACCGTTTTCGAGCAAGAATCGCCAGCCTTGGCGACCATTTTGATCTCGGTTTCGCACTCACCGCAGTTGGGTTTACCGCCCATCGAGACACATACGCGGGGGCTCAATCATCTTGCGAGTCTTTTGGAAGCTACCCCTCGGTGGGAAATGAAAAGGTCGCAAACGAATTGGATTTATTTATCGACGACGGGCGTCTTCGGACCATCGCCACAGGGAGGTTGGGTGGACGAAAACTCGCCTGTTTCGCCTGAGAGACCAGGTTCCATTGCGGCTTGGGCAGGTGAGCAATGGATCGCTTCGCATGTTTCGGAAGGCAACCGAGTGACCTTAAGACCTGCAGGGATTTATGGTCCAGACCGAGTTCCACGTTGGGCAGCGATTCGCGACGAGACTCCATTGCAAGTCGATCCGGAGAGTTACTTAAACCTGATCCACGTGGATGATCTTGCAGAGACGATCCGTGAGGTATCATCGACAAACATGCAATCGTCGCTGTACTGCGTAAGCGATGGGACCCCGGTTCGCCGGCGGGAGTATTACGAGTACATCTCCACACTTGGGAATTGGCCCAAGGCCATTTTTGAACCGCTTAATCCACACGGTGCTGGGCGTGGTAGCTCGCGAAGCGATGGCAACAAAAAAATTCGAAACAACCGAATCCAGTCCGAATTGGCGTTTCGTTGTGAGTATCCCAGTTATCGAGAAGGTCTAAAATCGCTCTTCGACCAGCAGTCGTAGCTATGGTTGATTTAATGTCGTTTGCAGAAATAGGGCAATTATGGAAACCCGAAGCGTGAGCGAGTGGGTGTATGTCCTCCCTCACTTGCGTTTCGCGTTACCAAACCAACAGCCCCCGAGCCCGAACGGAAGGCTTGAGTCCAAGGGTTGTGAGCAAGGCAATTGGCACGAATTCCGCTACGTTAGGCTATGATCTGCTATCCATTAAGAACCTTCAAATGGAAAAGACATGTCGACAATTCCCCGAATGATCGTCCTCGTACCGTTGCCTTTGATGGTTATTGCAGCCTAAAATCTTGGTCAACGTTTTTCTCCTCATCGTCCGCAAGTATCTAGATGTTCCAACGCAAACCCATTTTTCCGAATGTAATCGAACTCAACGTTCAGGCCGGTCACTTGATTGGATGTAACGTTTATCTCATCCACGATTCCGATGAATGGGTGTTGATCGATATCGGTTACGAAGATTCGGTAGAAGAGGTCATCGATCTCATTCGCGAGCTTGATTTCCCTCTTTCCAAATGCAAGTCACTCATCGCCACACACGCCGACGTGGATCATAGCCAAGGTTTTGCCAAGGCGAAGCAGCTATTGAAAACAACGGTCACTGCCCACCCGAATGCGGCCGCCTTGCTCGAAGCGGGCGATCGCTTGCAGACGTTTGCGGAAATTCACGCCCAGGGAATCAGCGAGGCGATGCCCCCGGTAACGGTTGAAAAACATGTGACTGACGGCGACATCATCCGCGTTGGAAAACTCGAACTTGAGGTATGGTCGACGCCAGGGCATGCGGATAGCCAATTGGCCTTTCGATTGAACAACTTGCTGCTCAGTGGAGATAATATTTACAGGGACGGCGGAGTTGGGGCTATCGACGCGCATCATGGCAGCGATATTCCATCTTTTATCCGTTCTCTCGAACGCATACGGGATTCGGATATCGAATGGCTTTTACCGAGCCACGGTCCTTATTTCCGAAAGGATCCTGCTATGATTGACAAGGTATTGGTGCGGTTGAATACGTATCTGCATTTGTCCGATTTTGGAACTTGCGCTATCGATTGGCCATTGATCAAGCAGTGGGAGCAGGAGATTGCCGAAGGTCGTCTGCCGAATTAGATTTTGCAACGGCAAGTACGCCAAGACATGTTGACACCCAAAGATTCAGCGAAAAAAAAGCGAGGCCAGAAACCGGGCCAGTTGGAACAGTTTTTGAGTTCCAGACTGCTGATCTTCGTAATGCTTTTCGCAGTCACTGGTTTTTTAGGCCTGCCCATCTTGTGGATAAGCCCTTCTTTTTCGAGATTGGAGAAGTACTTTTGGTCGGTTGTCAACATTCTGTACACATCGATCCTGATCGCGATTTGTTTGGCGATTTGTTTTTGGGCCTGGAATAGGATCACAGGCAGCAGCTAACTGCGCAAATTACCTATTCCCTAAATCCTTCCCAGCCTGCTTGAATTCTGCGAGATTCCATGTATTCTCAAGCGGTTATTAAATGGATTGCGAGGTAACGCAGTCTTATGCCTGGACTTGGAGGAGCGTCATGAGAAATACACTGAAGAAATGGCTTTCGGTTCCAACGCTGGTTGCGTTGGTTTTTGCAGTTTCCAACCCTGTCGAAGCCGGCTACGGTTCTGGCGGCGGTAGCAGCGGTTACGTCGCAGGATACGGTTCGAGCGGCGGATACTACGGTGGTTCCTCAGGTGGGGGTTCCTCAGGTGGTCACGTTGGGCCTTTGCGACGACTGGGTGCTCGCATTCACGATCATGTTCATGCAAAAATCGCTCACCGGGCAGCCTACGGTTCGTCGGGCGGGTCTTCTGGCGGCAGTTCTGGTGGCAGTTCTGGTGGTTCGCATGGCGGCTATGTGACTCGGTATGCTGGTTCTTCGGGCGGCGGTTCTTCGGGTGGTGCTTACTACGGTAGCACTTATTCGGGCGGCGGTTCGACTGGCAGTTATGCACCAGCCTACGGCGGTGGTAGCACCGGATCCTATGGTGGCAGCACAGGTTCGAGCATGCATTATGGCAACTACGAGAGCTACACTCCCGAGATGCCAATGATCGATCATGGGTATAGTTCCGGTTCCATCGGAATGCCAGATAACGGCTCTATCCAGTTAGGACAATCTTCAAGCACACAGGCCTTAAGCCCGTATTCCGCCAACAAGCTGGCTTCGAGCAAATCCATCCAGCCAAACGAAGTGCATTTGACGGTCAATTTGCCTGAATCTGCCAAGGTTTACGTGAATGGCAATTCGACAACCACCACCGGATCAAAACGGCATTTCGTTAGTCGTGATCTGAAGCCAAAGGATGCGTATCGTTTCGAAGTCAAGGCAGTCATGACCAATGCGGATGGTACCGATTTGGTTCAAACCCGGACAGTCGTAGTCGAAAGTGGTAACGGTGAAGAACTGAACTTTGAAATGCTCAAGGCGGACGATCCGATTGAAACCATTTTGACCCTCAATGTACCGGAAAAAGCCAAGGTAGTTTTGGCCAAGAATTCAACGAAAAGCGAAGGTGTTTCGCGAATTTTTCGAACCAAACAACTTCGCGAAGGCGAATCTTGGGATGACTATAAAATCGAAGTAACTCATGACGGTGTTACCAAGGAAAAAACCATTCGACTGATGGCGGGCGATAAGCTTGAACTCACCTTCAACTTCGAATCCACAGATTCCGTCAACAAAGTTGCGATGAAGTAATACATCGCGATCGGTTCTGCGGTGCAAGCCAACCAAGCCAACCAAGCCAACCGAGCTAACGCTCGGATATTGTCGCCTTCGGCCCCGCGAAAGTGCGTTTACGCAACGCGATTTCGCAGATCGAAAGGCGACTTTTTCGTTGAAATCTGCGATTGTTGGACGAGACTGGGTCAATTATAAATGAACTTGGACTGGTCTATGTCCTACTGAGTTTGTTTGGTTAAACTGATCGCTCCTTGCAAGCGACCCAACTCACCCTTACCCATAAGTCGAATTCCCAATGTCACGATCAGCTCTTATCACTGGAATCACTGGGCAGGACGGGTCCTATCTCGCCGAGTTGCTACTGGATAAAGGTTACACGGTGCACGGACTAGTACGCCGATCGAGCAGTTTTTCTACCGGTCGAATCGACCACCTGTATCGTGACATCCACGAGAAGCCCAAACTCTTGCTGCATTATGGAGATTTGACCGACGGTCAATCTCTGACAAACCTGGTACAGGAGGTCGAACCGGATGAGATTTATAATTTGGGTGCCCAAAGCCACGTTCGGGTTTCGTTTGATCAGCCTGTTTACACATTGATGAGCGATGGCGTTGGATCCCTCAACGTTTTGGAAGCTGCG
This sequence comes from Pirellula sp., assembly GCA_043743995.1. Taxonomy (GTDB): domain Bacteria; phylum Planctomycetota; class Planctomycetia; order Pirellulales; family Pirellulaceae; genus JBKCUI01. The sequence goes on from JAYTVM010000447.1 coordinate 17,979, forward strand.
CGACTGCTGAACAAGCGAAAGGAAGTCCGAGTTTATCAAGCCAGTAGCTCGGAAATGTATGGAATGGTATTGGAAACGCCTCAAACCGAGAAAACGCCGTTCAATCCACAATCACCCTACGCCTGCGCAAAGGTCTATGCGTACTTTCAAACCGTGAACTATCGGCGCAGTTACGGAATGTTTGCGTGCAATGGCATTTTGTTCAATCACGAGTCTCCGCGCCGAGGTGAGACCTTCGTGACACGCAAAATCACGCGTGCAGCAACCCGGATCAAGCTCGGTCTACAGGACAAACTGTACCTTGGGAACCTGGATTCCAAGCGAGATTGGGGATACGCGAGAGACTATGTAGACGCCATGTGGCGAATGTTACAGCACAATGAACCGGATGATTTTGTCATCGCTACCGGTGAAACTCGGACGATTCGAGAGTTCTTGGAGATGGTTTTCGGACGGTTGGATCTTGATTGGAACAAGTATGTTGAAATTGATCCACGCTATCTTCGACCTGCAGAAGTGGATCTTTTGCTCGGGGATGCCAGCAAAGCCAGAGAAAAACTGGGTTGGGTTGCACAGACCGACGTCCGAGAGCTTGCTCGGATCATGGTAGAACATGATTTGGAACTCGCTCAGCGCGAAACCCACGATAAAAAATTCGTGTACGCATAGTATTGCTTCGGCGCACGCCGATTTGATACGCTCCCGCGTGGTTGTTCGCACGCGGTTTTGGAATCGCGGCGAGCATCGCTTTTTGCTCACCCCGTTTTTCGCGTCGAGCCGCCATGATTTTTCAAAAACTTGTTATTGTTTGCCTAGTTCTGGGCTCTTCCCTAATTCTAGCAAGCGTCTTTGCTGACCAACCCACGACGAACGAGCCACGGTTTTTGCTGTTGCGAAACGGAAACGTCTTGAAGGGTGTTATTCGCTCCGAGAAGGATCGCGTTTCTGTCGCAGCAGATGGAAACAGCACTCTTTACGTTGAACCGAAGCAAGTTGCATTTATCGGTCCAACGCTGGATTCCCTCTATCAACATCAACGTTTAGGGGTGCGACAATGGGGAACGGGCGAACATTGGCAACTTGCTCATTGGTGTATTCAGCAAGGCCTGATCGAGCATGCAATCGAGCATTACCAGTTTCTCGAGGGATCAGCCTCCGATTCTCCGCGTTTCAAGCAGCTTGAGCATTCTCTCCGTGAAGCATTGCTTGCAGAGGAGCCGATAAAACAGTCGGTTAGCAAGCAAACGCTGATCTCGCCGCCTGCCCCCCTCGAACCGAATCGGCAAACGCAAACCAGCCCCGTCACAAAAGCCAGTGCTGAAACACCGCGGCTCAGGTCGGTACCACTCGAGGCCAATCACGAATCCAATGAGACTTGGAACAAGCACGAAATTCCTGGTTACATTCGAAAAACGTTTCAAAACTCGATCCTACCCGTACTCGTTTCACGTTGTGGCCAGTCGGGGTGCCATGGATTGTTAGGGAAATCAGATTTTCACATCTACCAGCCTATAGGCGATCAGTCTGCAAGCACCTTAGCCCGTGATCTCGATGAAGTCCTGAAGTATGTTGATCGCGAGCGAATGCCTGAAAGCCCCTTGTTGGCTTATGCGACCAAAGCCCATGGTATTCAACGCAATCCAAGTTTAAATCCAGCCCGAGCGGACGAGCGAGCCTTGATCGAGCGGGTCAGTTTTTGGGTCAAATCGCTGGTGCTTTCTCAAAAGCCGGAAACGACGATGCCCACCCAGTATCCGTTGAATTCCCAGGACAAGCCCAGCGTCACCAAAGCGGTCGCAAACGTGCCCGTTCCGACCCAGAGCATTCGTAAATCAAAACGCATTGACGATGTCGAACAGGACAGAACCGCCAAACTATCCAAGCCGGCCAAATCAGCCCCACCAACGGAATTTCTGTCGATGTCGGAACTCGCCGATCTAGAAGCCGCCATCGAAAAATTCGAAACCCAAACGGGATCCAATGGCACTTCGGCAGCAAAGAAAGATCCATTTGATCCAGACGTGTTCAACCGTCAGTTTAGGTAAGGCGAGCAGTCGTTTTGCGTTCATTTGTGCTCCATGTTCGATGCAGAAATTGAATCACGTCAAAGAGAAAAAAGGTCGCGACCACCGAGTCGTAGACAATAAGCAGTTACAACGGGGACCCCATTTTGTGTCGCAACGCCGCTCGAGTATTCCGGGTGGTATATGCGCGGTTGCGTATATCCGATCTCGGTTGCGATCCCTTGATTCTGTCGAGCAATTCCGAAGAGACACATTGCTAGTGAAATCGGTTTTGGTCCATATGGAGCCAACACAACCGACGAAGCTCGTCCTTCATTGCTATGCGCGATCAGTAGATCGAATGCGATGGAAGTGTCATGTGTCGGCACTCTGATGATTGCATCCGGTGGAAGTTCTGCCCCTCGGAGTTTGCTCCATTCACTCTTTATTCGCGATACAAATTTCCAGTTGTCAATAAAACCTGGAGGAATCGATGGGAATGGAAAAAAGAGTTTCAAACGATCCGGGCCAAATCGGACGTGGTTCAAAATGTCCGGGAGATTAAGTTCTTGATACCCTACTCCAATGATCAAAGTCGCGTGTGTGGAAGCTTCGCTAATTGGATCACCTCCAAACATCGGTAACGGAGACCACTCGTCTGGGTCTTCCTCCAAGATCTTTCCATACCGCTCTGCCTGAGTATATGTCACGAGGAGATTGGTAATGGTGCTCGACTGAAGCAGCATCGCTAGAATAGGAAAGAAAAAACGCTTAGGCATTGCCGAAAGATCAACGAGTACATTTTGGCCAGTGCGTTGTAAAAAGTCCGATACGAAGTCGCCAATCTCTTGTTCAATGCATAACAACTCAATTTCTTTAACATCGAGAGTGGATCCAAAAACTGCGCGGGCGTTGTCCTCCAAATCCACGAGCTTCGCGGATATTTGTTTGTGATACCTGTTCTTGGCAGGATCAAGAATCTTTAGCAACGTGATGTCGGATGCACGCCTGCTTTGGAACACCAATTGAGCTGCTGCCAAACATCGATCTTCTGTCGCGATCGTTCCAAGTACGGACCAATTCGGTATGTGATGCAACTTGTCGAGCGCCCAGTTGACTGGGCCGAACGGGCGAATCGACGTCATGTCATTCGGCCTCGTCAAATAGAAATTTTTGTTTTGGACTTTGCACGTCGTCAGTGCTTGACGTTTTAATAGCCTTTGGGGACTCGTTCTTAACTGAAACGACGTTTGCGCGTTCGAGCCACGCACGAAATTTGGTCACACTTAAATAAAGCGGCTCTTTTGTGTGCGCAACCGTCAATTCATAATAAGGTGCTAATATGGAATGCGGATACCACTTAACAGACTTACCGCGAGTTAAATGTTTCGGAGTGTGATCACGCTGAAGCAAAAACCCTTCTGCCGTTGCATCATGTAATAATCGCTTTACCTCGAGATCGGATTCCAAATCGTGCTCCGCGAACGAGATGCCGTTTGCACCGGGATACGACATTTGGCGATCTTCGATCAATTGCCGGTGTAGTCTGTCTCCCATCGTGTCGATCATGCGTTGTAGCGTGTTTCCTTGAGGGCTGGCGGCGATCTTCTCTCGCCAAGAGCCACTTGCTTTTCGAATGCCCGCATCCTGGCGCAACATGTCAAACGGTGGAAAGGCCGCATCTTTGGCCGTCGAAATTTCGTCAGCATTCGCAAGTCCCCAACTCTCCCAGATTTCTCGACAGATGCTAACAAACGCCAATATGTTCTCACCGGACAATGCGACGATGTCGGCCTCTCCAAAGAACAGGACACGCTGCGCGTTTGCGGCAGCAATTTGTAAGACAGCCAAGGCCACTCGCTCTTTCTTCCACCAAGCTCTCGACTCCCATGGACGCTGAAAAACTTCGTTTGGGTCGAACTTGGTAACAGTGAGTCTCGTCTTCTTTTGTACTTTGAGATCGGCAGCAATCTTTTGCCGGAACCAAGCCTCGCCCAGTTTCGCCGACAAGACGTCGGTATTACTTATATTCGCAAGAAATTTACATACTTCCGTTGGCCAGTCGGAGTCGCAACGGATTACTTTTTCTGGATTTTTCCGAGGCGCGCACAACTTCGCTCGAATTGTCGCCGTTGGACTGCTGCCGAATACGTGCTTCAGCGGATTTTTCTCTTTCGCGATGTCCTGGAAGTCACTTACTGCCAATCGGCGGGAAAAGACATCCTTAACAAATCTCTTGAATACTGGATTCTTATCATGTTCCTGACGCTGCAAAATCGAATCTAAGTTGATGTCATGGTAATCGCGAAGTGGTTCACTTTTTTCGAGAAGCGCATTGGGCCTCGATCCTAACCTGTACGACACAGAGGAATCACGATTGGCAATTAGCGCATCAATGACGTCGACAAATCGTCGGTGTTTTTGCTCGTCGCCATCATCCTGTCGCTTTCGAAGTAGCGTTTCAAATTGATCGATCGTAACGAAGACATTTACATCTGATTCAATAACTTTAGCGGATCGAAGTGCTCGAGTCGCTGCAGAGATTGGCTCACCTGCATGCGTGAGTGTTTGCTCGACTTCTGCAGGCAATCGTTTATCTCGATTCAAACTGTTGACCAGATCTAAATGATCGCGAAGGCGCTTTGCCAATGCCCTCTCCATTTGTTCAGCCGTTGTCTGACCAGCGAGAAACGCACATGAATCTTCTCGCACTAACAATCCTATGGCTGCATCGAGGCTCTGAGGATCTGAAGTGACACCGATTGTCTGCAGCTGAACGGAATTCCCTGTCGCTATCAGCCGACGAAGAGATATCAAAAGATCACGCAAGATCCAGCAATTGAGGAAGTCTGAGAAGACGGCCTTCGATCGCTGAATATTTTCATCACGGTCCTTGCTAAAAATGAGTTCGTTGAGTTTTAACGCTAAGCTCTTCGATAAGTTGATCCCCGCACCGACGAACCGACCCTGCTGCTCTGGAAGCGGATAGGGATGCTCCAAATTGTTCCAAAATGCTAAACGAACATTTGTCTCTAGCAGCGACAGCAGCATCGACTTGCCAGTCCCCTGCATCCCCTTTAGCACGACGTTTCCGGGCAAGAACAATGGACCGACATGTGGCAATAAGACGGGGCTGAAAACCGGCGGTAAATCTACCTCATTGGCTCCTTCTGTCAGATAAAGCGTATGAAAAGGGTTTCTTCGGATCGTCATCAATCATGCCTCCCGATACAGTCGTCGAAACAGAGGCTTCCAAGTGTCGCTCAAATGATGAACTAACGGAGGCATGTTGTCGGGGCAATTAAAATAAGTCATGACTAGCGAACCGGTGCTGCCAAATCCAAACGGAGTGTAAAGCTGAGGATCAGGTATCGTACCTTGTACTTGGCTCCATAACCTTTTTACAAGTGATCGCATCGCAGGAAAGTCTATAGGTTCGTTCACGCCAACTGGCGGAGATCCCGGAAGTGTCGCACATGAAGGAACAACAAACAACGGAACAAATGAAAGTTGCGGTGAATGCTTCGAAAGGCGCTCACCTTCTATGACTCCTATTGGAGAGACGACCAATGGGTTCAGGAGCGTCTTGAAATCGGCAAGCTGGGACAAGAAGCCTGCCGCTTCCCTCATTTGAGACCCGGTTCCCACATAATCCTCCACGGCAACGATACGGGTCTTCTTCTCTGACTTGAGATAACTATCGGTTCGTCCGACGTCACCCAACTTTTCGAGAACTCGAAAATCCGGACGAATGCTTTGACCCCGCAATTCGTTGACTCGAATGAAACTACCAATATCCATCCCCGCAATGCTCCCAAAAAACGTTTGTTCGACCGCCTGCTGGAATCGGAAGGGGAAACTGATATCGCATATGTCCAAATTCGCGTCGTCAATAATCCATCGTGAGATCGGACCTGAAAATGCTGCGCGGTACATCGACTCCATTTCCCGACGTCCAATAAACAACAGCCAAGGAACGAACTCAAAAAGGCACTTTCGATCGTCCTCGTCAGGCACTTGATCCAGCCACAGCCGCAATCTATCCATAAATGGGGCTGATTCTGGAAACGGCTGATACTCTGAGTATAGTTCGCTTGCCAACAATCGAAGGAGATCGAAAATTGTGGAGAAATGCTGAGTCTTGCCCGAAGCTCGAGTCCATCTCTCGACCATGTCTTTAACGGATTCAGTCACGACGGTGCACTGCCTCGCCAGTGAAGGTGAAACCTATCACAAGAGTTGTTCCCGAATTGCGCATGCAATCTGACGTGCCAATGGCGGAGGAACCGCATTTCCAACCATTCGAAACTGTGCCGCACGCGGGCCAAAGAACTCAAAAACGTCCGGAAAGCCTTGTATTCTCGCTGCTTCGCGAACGGATAGTCCGCGATCCTCCTCGGGATGTAAGAAATATCGCGGTTCGCCAAATCGTGTGTCAACAGCAGGCGAGGGATGCTGCCAAGCCAAGCGACGAAACTTTCCATTAAACGTGTGGGCCAGGTCGTATCGTCGACCAATTCGTCGCAAATAGCCCTTTTCGCAGAGACTATTGATTTGTATTTTTACATCGAGTCCACAACGGTCATTCACGTCATACACTGAGACTGGATCGGCGTCTCCTGTTGCTCGTCTGCGTACCTGCCGCCGGAGTCGCTGGATCGCACCAAGCACTTCTCGTTCTGCGGATGTGGTCTTGCCGAAGACTTCTGGGATCTCCCATGTTGGAATTGCGCGTTCACCCGATCTGACATTGCACAATTTCTGATGTTGTCCAATCCGACATGCGATCTTGTACTCGGCCGTTCCTGGCATGAGCATTTTAGGTTCGTGATTCTTGAGACCATCAATCGCATCTAATGCAGTCCGCAGTGATCCTGTCTCGGCGGAATGGAAAACGGGTTCAAACTTTCCTTTTCCCTTCCAAGCGATCATCACGACTCGACGCCGAATCTGTGGCACTCCGAAGTCCGCAGAGGTTAATTTTTGAGTCGCGACTGAGTACCCAGCATCTTTCAATAGCGACTCTGCCTGTTGCCAATAGGAATAAAGCTCGCCAGAAACAACCCCCGAAACATTTTCAATAACAATGACTTTCGGACGAAGGTCGATTGCCAACCGAGCTCCAGCAACAACCAGCGAGTTGCGAGGGTCGTCCAGCCGTCGCAAACCTAAAGTTGAAAAGCCCTGGCAAGGCGGGCCAGCAATTACAACGCTGGGAGTATCGACCATGTTCTTTAAGCTCGAAGTCGCTGCCAAGTCATAAACATTTCCTGGAGTTTGGAGGTTCGCCTTGTGGGTGTCGATAGCCGTCCGATCAATGTCAAATGCCGCCAAGCCCCGAAACCCTGCTTGTTCAAATCCAAGATCGAACCCACCGCAACCACTAAAAAGCGATGCAAAAGTCAATGCCTTAGACATACAGAATTTCCGTGATACTTTGTCTACCCTCAAGGCATCGCAATACAACAGGCCACAACGTCATAATACTTACCCTCCCTCACGTCAGGAGTAACGACTCCAGTTCGAGGTACATGGCCTTATCGGGCCTTCACCGAGATTCGACAAACTGCCGTAGAGTATCGCCTATTGTTGTGCCTCTGGCAATGCTGAAGAGAAGTGCCTAAAATGGGGACTCCGAGTCTTTCGGATGTCGGCTGAACGACAGTTCCTGTGTTGTTGCCGAGGGCCGATCGATGCTGCCGATCGATGCTGGCGAACGCTTTGGTACGACGGCGAAGAGAAAACGAGACGCAGCTCATTAATTAATCACTCGTGCATTGCATAGCCGCGATGACACTGGAGCTTGTTTAAATTTTGATGTCAGTCGAGCGGGCTACAAAGAATTCTTGCCAATGAGTGTTGCGAATTATCTCGAGTTGTTGGAATGGACCGAATGAGAGTTACGAGCGGACAGTCGTGGTAGGGTGCCGTAGAGCAAAGCCCCGATCTTCATGCGACTGGGGATTGACGCGGACGTTTGGTTTGAGCTGACGAGGGACTTTAGTAAGTCGTTGGCTAAGGTGGCGGGGCCGAAAGCTAACGAGCCAACTCGCAACCGGAACTTCCATTAGCGAAACAAGATACAGTTCGCAAATTGTCTCAAACGCAAGGAAAACGAGGTAATAATGCCACTGCCTAGCGAAAAATTGTGATGTCGATCAGCGAGAAGTGCCTAAAAGCGGCACCTTTTTGCAGTCAACGTTCTTTCTGGTACACTACTTGTGTTGTAGCACTCTCGGAACCACTCCGTTTTTAGAAAGATCGAAGCATGAGCACGGGAGAGGGATCCTCCACGTCTTTTGAGACCATTCATGGTCGCAACTACCCAACCATTCGCCAATTTACGGTTTTCTTAGAAAATCGAGTCGGGCAGTTGCTTGAAGTGGTCCGTCGCTTCGAAGGTACAGGCATCCGTATCGTAGCACTTTCGATCAATGATTCCGCTGAATGTGCGTTCGTTCGATTCTTGCTTAGTCATGCCGAACGCGGTCGTGAGATCTTGGAGCGAGCCGGACTCGCCATCATTGAAAGCGATCTGATCGGGGTAGAGCTGCCCAAAAGCTCGCAACCCCTGTTGCAAATTTGCACTGCGCTGCTTCAAGCTGAAATCAATATTATCCAAGCTTATCCGTTGCTGTTCCGTCCAAACGGCGAACCAGCAGTCGCAATTATGGTCGACAATACGGAGCAAGCTCTTGAAACGCTCGCCCTCAAAGGCTTCCGAATGATCACCGAAGGGGACTTGCTGGACGGAACCGTATAATGCATCACGCGAGACAATCATCATGAATGCACCCGCACCAATCCAGAGTGTCGCTTCGCAGGTCATATGGATGCTTGCGTATCGAGAATGGGTCCGTTTTTTTCGGCAGCCGTTTCGTGTGATTGCAGCGCTGGGTCAGCCGATTTTGTTTTGGATTCTGTTTGGCACTGGCATGCATAGCGCCTTTCGCGGCGGCGGTCAGGCTGGCGATTTCATGACCTTCTTCTTGCCAGGAACGACGGCCATGATACTCTTGTTCACCGCCATCTTTGCAACGATCTCCGTTATCGAGGACCGACGTGAAGGGTTTTTGCAGAGCGTTTTGGTAGCACCAACACCTCGGTGGACGATCGCGATAGGCAAGGTTCTGGGCGGTTCGGCTATCGCGTGGGTACAAGCCATCGTTTTTATCTTGATCGCGATCGCGACTGGTATGGTTGGCCTTGGCCCACAGTTGATTGCGTTGGTAGGCTTCATGATGGTTGCTGCCGTTGCAATGACCAGCCTTGGGGTCTGTTTCGCATGGCCCATGGATAGCACACAAGGCTTTCATGCACTGATGAACATGGTACTGATGCCGATGTGGCTACTGAGCGGTTCCTTTTTTCCAATACCAGCTTTGGCGGGCGGGGAGCCTTTCGGACAAATCGCGATGCACTGGATTATGCGTTGCAATCCTATGACGTATGCGGTCTCAGGAATGCGGCAACTCATGTCCAATGTGACCGCAGATGACCACTTTTGGATACCGTCCTTGACGACAAGTGTCTGGGTGACCATCGCATTTGCAGTCGTTACTTCCATTGCCGCTTCGATAGTGGTACGACGTAATCAATCAGGGGAATTGAATTGAATCGCAACGCAATACGTGTTTTTGGAATTCTTGCGGGAGTCATGGCCGGCACGATCGCGGCACTTTTGTTTCGTGGCCCATCGCTTAAATCGACTAACCGGGATGCCGTCGGCGAAACGCAAATGAGCCAGGGCGAAGGGGACGACGACGAATTGAGTTCGCGAAAAGCTCCCCCCGATCCGGGCAAGCGGAACGAGCTAAAACGGATGGTTGCCCAAGTCAAAAAAGAAGACGCCTGGCTAAAGGAGTTTGAGCTGACCGAACGGAGTGGTCGAACCGTCAAGTCCGAGGACTTGAAAGGCGAGCCTTACATCGCATGTTTCTTTTTCTCGACTTGCCCAGGCACTTGCACGCGTCAAAGCAATCAAATGCAATTGTTGCAAAGCAAGTTCAAAAATAAGCCGATCAAGTTCGTGAGCATCACGGTCGATCCCGACATAGACACGCCCGAAGTATTGTCCGAATACGCAGACAAGTTTCAAGCTATTAAGGACAAGTGGTTGTTCCTGACCGGCCCAATTGAATACGTCATGCGAATCGGTGCCGAAAAGTTCTTCTTAGGTGGCGTCGAAAAACGGGGCCATCCGGATCGCTTTTGTCTGGTCAATGCGGAAGGAGATGTGGTAGGTTCCTATGTCTGGAAGGAGCAAGCGGAACGAGACTTGTTGGTGGCGCATGCCAACGAATTGCTTGATCTAAAATAGTGACTGCTAATGCAGGCGGCGGGCGATCTGCTGCTGAAGAGATTCGATGGCAGCCTGTAGTGCTTCTGCGCTCTTACCAATTAGCTGCTCATCCGACGACTGCGGAATACCAAGGATCGTTTGTAGCGTGCGAATCGTGTTCGCTTTCTCCTGGGCGATTCCGCTTGCCACGCCCCGCGCTTCGCCTTTCTTGATCAACTGATCCGCGATCGAGCCAGGTTCTGGTTGGACAGGCCAAAATTCTGAGACTAATTCGTTCATCTTCTCTTCCCCTAAGACTGGATTCACGGACATCACGTACACCCTTATCGTATCGAGTAAATCCTTGACTTGCCGCAGGCCGACTACCTGAGAGAGCATCTGAAATAGCGATCTCAGCACCCCATCCAATTCCGCGACTCTGCCATATTTTAGCAGCGTCAGCGCGATTTGCAAAATCGGGTCACCGACCATTGCTTCGTCATCCATGCGGCTGACATCCAGAATTGCTAACTCCAAGGCTGGCACGTAACGTTTCCAACTTACAGGTACCGGAAGCACATGAAAATATGCTTCATAGCGTTTCCTTCCCTGGAGCATTTTCTTTCCAGCCAAGAAGCCTACAATGGTTGTCTCTCGAGCTAGTGTCTTGTCACGAACAAAATGAGATTTCCAATACGTGCCTAATCCTACCGCTTTGCTAGCTCAACCTGAGTCCACCGTCGGCAAAACTACAACGTCAGCCCTTGAAGTTGTTAATCTTTGGAAGAAGTACGGGAACAACCAAGCGTTGAGCGGGACCTCGTTTTCGGTCGCGCCGGGGGAACGACTCGCGTTGCTTGGACCCAACGGCGCCGGAAAGACAACCCTCATCCGCTCCATGTGCGGTCGCGTAAAACCAGATGAGGGGCAAGTCCTATTATTCGGACGTTCCATTCGAGAGCCGGATGTTCTTCAGCATTTGGGGGTCATTCCTCAAGACTTAGCCATCTACTCCGACTTGACGGCCAAGCAAAATCTGGAGTGTTTTGGACAACTCCATGGCCTGCGATCTCGCCGATTGCGAGAACGTGTCTCATGGGCCCTTAAGTGGATTGGTCTTGAGGATCGGGCAAACGAGCTGACTAGCCGATTTTCAGGTGGCATGAAACGCCGTGTTAACATTGCCTGCGGAGTATTGCATCGACCGAATGTGTTGCTACTGGATGAACCCACCGTCGGCGTTGATCCTCAGAGTCGGCAGCGCATTTTTGACATGCTCGACGAACTCAATCAAGAAGGGACGAGCATTGTCCTTACCACACACCATCTTGACGAAGCCCAAACACGCAGCGATCGGATCGTGATCATCGATCACGGTAAGGTGGTCGCCGACGGAACGATTGAGGAGTTGATTGCGACAACGATTGGAACGCGTCGCGAAGTCGCGATCGAGACGCAGGGTATTCTCGTTGCAGCCCCACCGGGCATGGAATGGAATGCAGCTCGCAATCGATTCGTCTGCTTCGTTGACAACGTGGTGGAGGAGTTACCCCTCATATTAGAGCGCATTCAACGGGTCGGTGGTTCCATCAGCGATCTAGAGGTGCATCAGCCCAATCTGCACCATGTCTTCTTGCATCTGACAGGCAAGGAACTTCGCGAATGAATTCAGGTACCCGCCATTCAAAGGATTGCCTATCGTGATTTGGACAGTTATTCAAACCAGTTGGCGTCGTCTTCGGAACAACCGTTCCGAATTATTGCTTACCTTCATCGTGCCAATGGTGTTCTTTAGTATCTTCGCTGTGATTTTTGGTTCACGAGACTCCTCGTCGTCCACTCCGAAAATTAAGGTAGCCATCAGCAACCAATGGCCATCGGAACTGTCCAACCGGGCCGTCGCACTGTTGCAGTTACAAAAGTCATTGCGCCTAACCGATCGCTCTGAGAAGTCCGATGGCCAGGCGACCGGTTCGAACTCGGTGAATCGAGATGTGGCAGAAGACCTGGTGCGCCGCGGCATGGTTTCTGCCGCCGTAGTATTCTCCAAGCCCAATCCGACCGATCCATCTGGTGACGCAGCGGAAATCGAGATCCTCACCGATTCGTTTGACCAAGTGGCTTCGCAGGTCTTAACGGCCGTAGTCCAAAAAGCCGTCATGACCGCCAATGCCGAAATCGCAAAGAGCAGCCGATCGCTCCGTGATCGTTACGAGGGCAACGCAACTTCTGCCTTGCAATTTGGAGACAGTAGCGTTTTAGCAGCAAGCTACGCGCCCACCACTTCGCCACCCCTGAGTGTGCCCCAGCCTCCGGCTATTGCAACGGTCGACATTATGGGTGGAAAGAAAACCAATCCAGTCATCGCCATGTACGCCGCCGGAATCGCCGTCATGTTCTTGCTCTTTAGCGCGACCACCGCGAGCGGTTCATTGTTGGAAGAACGCGAGAATTCGACGCTGGACCGCTTGCTGTGCAGCCGACTCACGATGGACCAACTTTTACTCGGCAAGTGGGCGTTCTTAACCATCATTGGCTTCCTTCAAATGACCTTGATGTTCCTTTGGGGAGCCATCGTCTTTGGAATCGATTTGCAACATCACATCGAAGGCTTCGTGGCCATGACGCTCGTCACCGCCGGTGCAGCGTCCAGCTTTGCACTCATGTTGGCCGCACTATGCAAGTCTCGAATGCAATTGGGCTGGGTCTCCACCATTGTGATCCTAACGATGAGCGCTCTCGGCGGCAGCATGGTGCCTCGTTACCTGATGAGTGAGTCCATTCAAAAGGCAGGCCTGTGGACGTTTAACGCTTGGGCATTGGACGGATACAACAAGATCTTTTGGAGAGAGCTGCCGCTTCGAGATGTTGGCCTGGAACTGGCTGTCCTGACCGCGAGCGGGTTTGTTTTCATCGTGGCTGCTCGCGTATTTGCAATCCGTTGGGAACGCACATGAGTGATGCTAAGCCATTGGAGCAGATGGATCGGAACGCGGACACAGTCGAAACCTTACAACCGAACGAAGTGCTGCGTCGGCATTTTTTCCGATTGCAAAGCCAACGACAACGCATCGACCGACAGCCCGGCGGCAGCCGCAAGGACGCTGATTTGCAGCGTTGGAATTCGGCGGTTGTCCAAGCTCGAGAGCAGTTCGCCGCGAGGAAAGCTTCTCGGTACACGCTTCAGTACGACGCGGAATTACCGATTACTGCCTACCGCGACAAGATCATCGATCTGTTGGTCCATCGGCAGGTGCTCGTGCTGTGCGGCGAAACTGGCTCTGGCAAAAGCACGCAATTGCCGAAGTTTTGTCTCGAAGCAGGCTTAGGCCAATTCGGTTGGATAGGGCACACCCAACCTCGAAGAATTGCGGCTCGTTCGATCTCCCATCGCTTGGCCGAAGAGCTGGAGACCAAGGGTAGTGGTGTCGTAGGATACAAAGTACGATTCAACGACCAAACACAACCCACCAGCCTGATCAAGTTGATGACCGACGGAGTTCTGCTGGCTGAAATTCAACGCGATCGGTTCTTGGACGCCTACGATTGCATCATCCTCGACGAGGCACACGAACGATCTCTCAATATCGATCTGCTCATGGCCTATTTGCAGCGCTTGCTTCCAACTCGGCCTGACTTGCGAGTGGTGATCACGAGTGCGACGATCGATGCCGAACAATATGCCAGTCACTTTACCGATGCGATCGGGGCAGCCCCAATTGTCTTGGTTGAGGGCCGAGGTTTTCCTGTCGACATTCGCTATCGCGGGGCGATGAGCGCTCGCGAGGGTCAAAGTAACCCCGACTACGATTTCGATTCGATGACGCAACGTTTTTGCGACGCAATCGATGAACTATTGGGCGAAGGTCGCGGCGATATCTTGGCTTTTTTTGCAACCGAACGCGATATCCGAGATGCGGCCAAACAACTACGCGGGCACTTGACCCAACGCGGACAACACAACGCCATCGAAGTCCTGCCGCTCTATGCGCGGCTTACCGAAGCCGAACAGCAGCGGGTCTTTCAACCGCATCGCAATCAACGCATCATCCTGGCCACCAATGTGGCTGAGAGCTCGCTGACCGTTCCGGGCATTCGATACGTCATTGACACCGGTACGGCTCGTATCTCACGTTTTGCTGCCAAAAGCAAAGTGCAACGACTCCCTATTGAGCCGATCTCCCAAGCGTCTGCCAACCAACGCTCAGGTCGTTGCGGCCGACTTGGTCCGGGCATCGCCATCCGTCTTTACGACGAATCCGATTACCTTTCTCGATCCGCATTTGCAACACCGGAGATCCGACGTAGCGACTTGGCCTCGACTATTGTTCACATCAAATCGCTAGGTATCGATGACATTGAATCCCTTCCGTGGCTAGATCCGCCGAGACCCGAGTCGGTGCGCGAGGGGATGAATGTATTGAGCGAGCTCAGTGCGGTCGACGAAGCGGGGCACCTTACCGAAATTGGTCGCAAGATCGCTCGCTGGCCGGTCGATCCTCGTGTGGGTCGAATCCTGATCGAAGCCGAGCGAAACGGCTGTCTCAACGATGCCTTGATCATTGCTGCCGCAATTGAGACCCAGGACCCTCGCGTTCGCCCACCGGAAAAAGCGTCTGCGGCCGACGAAGCCCATTTCAAGTTTCGCGATCCGAACAGCGACTTTTTGTGCTACCTCCGTATCTGGGATTTTTACCAAAAGTTACGCGAAGAGCTTGGCCGCTCTCGGCTCGAAAAAGCTTGTCGCGATTCCTTTTTGTCGCTCGTTCGACTGCGTGAATGGGCCGATGTCCACCGGCAGCTATTGGAGCAATGCAAAGAACTGAACCTTACCATCGGCAAACGAAAGTTGGTTCTGACCGACTTGCCAATGAACGCTGTGGAGGTCGTCCCAAGACATAAACAACGCTTCTTACCCCAAGCCCAACAGCAACAGCCGCAAGCACCTCAACCGACCGGGCTACCTACCGGTTATGAAGCGGTGCATCGATCGTTGCTGAGCGGTTTATTGTCCAGCGTCGCCATGCTTGAGGATACCGGCAAGTACAAAGGGGCTCAAAATTTAGAAGTCAACATCTGGCCAGGTTCAGGCCTGAAGCAAAGTCGTTCGAAGTGGATCGTCGCAGGCGAGTTCATTGAAACCACGCAACGTTACGCTCGGGTTGTTGCCAAGATCGAAGTCGAATGGATCGAGCAGTTAGCCCATCATTTGATCAGATATAGTTTCGATGAACCGCACTTCAGCAAGAAACAAGGGAGTGCACTGGTGATGCGTCGAGGCACCCTTTATGGCATGCTCGTCTCACCTCGTATCGCCGTTCCTCTGGCCCCCATAGACCCGATACTGGCTAGAAAAATTTTGATCGAACAGGGGCTCGCAGAAGACCAATTGGTATCGCGAGCTCGTTTTTGGCAGCAAAATCAAGTGTTTTTAGCAACGGTCAAGGAACTTGGTGACAAGACGAGGCGTCGCGATTTGGTTGTTGATCCCTATGTGTTAACCGATTTTTATCGCTCTCGCATCCCCGAGTTTGTTGTCGATCGCGTGACCCTTGAGAAATGGGACCGGACGGTTCAGCCCCCAAAACAGCCCCCTACTCAGCCCCCTAATGGGCCATCGAAACAAACTCCGGTTGCTACGATAGCGAACAAACAACCTGCGGCGGATCTCCCAACTCCCTATTTGACTTGGGATGACATCGTGGTCGATATTGACCGCGATGCAATCCAAGAACGCTTTCCATCGAAAATCGAAATAGGGGTCAGCCAACTGCCTGTAAAATACTTGTATGAGCCAGGCGATCAAGCGGACGGGGTAAGCCTCATCGTCCCACATGCCATCGTGCATCAGTTGCAAAACGAACGACTTGAGTGGCTGGTACCTGGCCTTCTCGAAGAGAAATTGACCTGCTTGATTAAATCGTTGCCCAAGCGGTTGCGCCGTCAGTTGGTTCCGGTCCCGGATACGGTCAAGCAGTTGTTACCCAAGATCGTTGAGCGAGAAAGCCAACAGGCACCGTTTTGGAAATCGCTCTGCGAGGTTTTGAGCAGTTTTCTGGGCGAGTTGGTGAAGCCAAGCGACTTTGATCTGAGTGGCTTACCCGAGCATTTGCGAATGCGAGTCGAGCTTGTGGATGAAAAGGGGGTGGTGGTGCAATCCAGTCGCGACCTAGCCGAACTGCAGCAGACTCAAAGAGCATCTGCCCTTCAAGCGTTACCCGTCGCTACGTCGGCTAAGCCTGCAGCCTACGATTGGGCACGTACCTCGATGGAAACATGGGATATCGAAGCGTTTCCGAAAAGTGTGGTGGAGTTACGCGGGGGTGTTCGGATGAACATGTACCCAACGTTGATGGTGGTCAAGGAAAAGATCGCAACCGGGTTGGTCGATCATGAAGCCTTAGGCGAGCAGTTGTTTCGCCGGGGTATGACGGCGTTGCTAAGCAAAATGGAGAGGCGCGAGATTCGGAGTCAAATTCAGTTCCTACCGCAGTGGACAACTTCCTCGCTTTGGCTATCGGACCGATTTGCGGGCGATCGGCTAAAAGACTTGGTCGGCGATCTTATTGCTAGGCTTGCGTTTATCGATACGAACTGGGCCAGCGAGCAAGTGGTACCGGTTTTTCGAACCAAAGTTGAGTTTGAGATTTGCAGATTGAAGCGGATTGAGCGGGTGGCAGGAGCCGCCGCCGAAATCGGTCGCTGGTTGCCCAAGTTTGCGGAGACGAATCACAAAGTCCGTTCCCTATTGGAGAAGACGCCCGCGACATGGTCGGAGAATGTTCGGTCGATTCGCGAGCAACTGTCCGCTTTGTTTCACGAATCGTTGTCGTACCAAGTCCCCTGGTGTTACGTTCGCGAGATCCCTCGGTACTTACAAGCCATCGCAGTTCGACTGGATCGGCTCAAGTCCGTGGGTCACCTGAAAGACTTGGCAACGGACGCAACCGCATCGAGTTACTGGAAGGACTACGTATCTCGGGTGGCGAGCCTGCAACCCTCGCCGACAACACTGCAGTCGGTACCTGGGGGGATAGAACTTCGTCTAGAGCCAACGGGACCTCTACTGGAGTACCGTTGGTTGATCGAAGAGCTGCGAGTATCCATTTATGCGCAACAACTTGGCACTCGGGTCAGCGTCTCACCCAAGCGGCTCGACAAGCTAAAAGAGCAGCTCGGTTAGGGAGCTCACGATCGATCGCAGTGATGGAGTGAGGGAGTGTGGGGTTACTGTTGGCGAAACCGATGTCTGCTACTTGATTGGGCGGAAGCCTTGGATGCGTCCGCGGGGGGCTAGGCCCTCAACATCGATCGGCAAATCCAATTGATTCACCCCTACATTTCCCGCTAAATCATGAGCCTCGATCTTCAAGAAAATCGAGGTTGGCAGGTTTGGGTCGGCTGGCCAACCGTAACGGCCGTTGTTGCGGACTCCGGTCGCAATGGTCGTCCATGGTCCGGTCGGCGTTTGCGAATACAAGAGTGTGATCGGCCGCTCTGAGAAATAGTCATCGCTGGCTCGGTATTCAATGACCAACGAACCCGATTCTTTCCCTTTGCCGTACAACGCGCTCGCGATTTTGACTTGAGGCTCTTGTATGTCGACGTGGATCCAAGCGTCGGCGTTATCTCCATTGCGAGGCCGATTGGATGCCAAACCGTTGGCTCCCACTATGACCATGCGGAATCCAAACAGCCCCTCCGTCTCCACTTCAATGTCGAACGGGCTAGCTCGATCTGGATCCTGTCCCCACATCTGCCATGTTTGACCTTGGTCCGATGTTCCCCATAACTCGACCGTCGACACCGGGGAATCGGGATCGTTGTCAATGTTGTAGTCGAGACTGAAGGCTCGGCTATTGCTATAAAGCGGTTTGATGTCCCGTTGGAATGTTGTCTGGCCCGGGATGCGCGGGACCTTGGGTTCAATCTCGATGGAATTGCTAGAGCTCGTTGGACTTGTTGAGCGAGAGTTGTCTTCGTTTACCAACACGGACTGTTCTGTTCGTTTACCAGCTAAGCTGATCGGACTCTGGTTCTTTAGCTGCTCAAACTCTTCATCGGTCAGAGCACGCACAGGCAGTTTGCTCGGACGCTCATTGCTATTGGCGAACGGTTTGCTTTCCGAAATGGAGGGTCGCTCGACGCTCTCCAACCGAGCTGCAGCAAATTGCCGACTTCCGATTTCATCGAACGCTTGTTTGTTGGCAGACTGTTGTTGCGAAATCAATTTACTTTGCTGTTCAATCAGCTGCTGCTGTGCTGCAAGTTGGCTGCTGACAACGGGATCTAGCGTAATGGACGCCCTTGGACCGATCACTTCCACTTTGGGAAGTGAATCGCGATGCAGGTCTGCAACACCGCTACCGATGGGAGCAGCGGCAGTGTGACCGCTAGCCTCAGGACGAAACAAATTTCCAGGCGCTTTTGTCTTGCCGCTGGCGAGCTGCAAGCTGTTGCTCATGGCAGCCGAGCGTGGGAGCTGGGGTAGTCGGGTGACCTCAACTGGATTCCCAGCCTTGTCTTTGGCAGTCAGTCTCACCACCAGTTGCCGCGAACCGTTTGGAAGACTCCAAGAACCGGTACCGAACGTTTCACTTGGCCGCTGTCCAGGACTTAACTCAATGGGAATATCTCGCCACTGGGTCAGCCCCTCGGTTTGATAGGCAAGTTGGATCGTAGAGGTATCGAGCGCTAAGTCGGCAATCTCGAAGTCCGCTTGCATCACGCCGCGAGGATCAATATCGACGACGAGTTTCGCTTCTGGTTTGGTCGTATCGACCAGTACTCGCAAGGGTTCGCCAGGGTTATCAAAGCTGCGACCTTGACGGTCGAGAGTCTTCAGCCGAAACTGGTATTCGCCGTCCACTTTGGCTTTGAAATGAAACTGCTTGGTTCGGACGTCGCCGCTTGAGTCCAGCTTCCAAGACCTACCGCCATTTTCGGAAACTTCTAATTGTATCTCGCGTGGCGCTTGGCCAGTGACATCCACGTTAAATGGAATGACAAAGTCCAATCGAGGCCAATGAACGAGTGAGTCATCGTTTGCGCTCTGGGCTCGTTCGGATTGAGCAAGCAACGAGCTAGTCGGCGGAGCACACAAAGCAAGAACGGCCACCACACTTTGACGAAACCAGCCACGGGCGACGGTCAACCTGCGTCGCTTGTCGGCTTTTCGTCGTTCAAATTCACTTCGTATTGTTGCGTTAGTCATAAATGGCTATCGTTTTTGAGTTCCAGTCAGTTCGTTCGCAACGCGTTCGGGAGCGGCGTTCTCGAGCAAGCGAGAGTAATACACGCTGTTTTGTGTAAACTCGTCAAAGTTAGCTTTCGTATCAAAAAGGAAGACGCGATTGGTCCCTTCTTGAATGCATCCGAATTCGCATTTTCCATCTTCGAGCTTTCCTGCTTTACAAAGGTGGACGATGTCGAATCCGCTGAGGCATGGTGTGAATCGATCCGGATCGCTGAGCAACGTTTGCCGAGCGCGTTCGCTGGCGCAATAGTAAACTCGGCCGCGATGTCGAACGGCGCACGTTGGTTTCCCCGCAACCCAACCGTTCAACTGTGGGTTTCCAATCGATTCGATCAAGGATACGGGACAATACCCATCCATACCGATCGTTTCGGCATCGACACGTTGTGAAGCCAGCGAATCGCTTTGCGATTGGAAGTGGTTTGGCTGCTGTGGCGTCGCTTGGACGGGGGACCGTTGTGAGCTGATAGGATGTGCGACGACCGGCGCTGCAGCCATTGTGGAGGCCGGTTCCGGGGACGATGGACCCGCATGGACGATTGGTGGAATCGAGCCGTTGTTTGGGCTAATCGAGTCGTTGTTTGGACTATAGGGAGCTGGCGGAACGATAATTGGCTGCTGGGTGATGTAGGGATTCTCGATCACTCTGGTGCCTTGCGAAGAAGCGCTCGGCAGGCCAGCCGGTGGAGGGTTCTGTTTGGGGGCGAAGGCTTGGTTCGTCCAGGCTGCTGCTTGTGTTTTTACAGAGTGGCCAGCGTTACCTGCGTAGGAAGGTTGTTCGGCCTGAATTTGAGGGGTATGCGCAGCTATCGCGCGGTCTTGTCGTTTTTCTTTAGCCCGAGCGGTGGAATTGCGTTCGACGGTCCAATCGCGATGTCGGAGCGCCACGCGTTCGATGGTCTTGCAATACACGGATGGATCGGCATTGCTTACGCCCCGATAGATTTCATCGCCGTTCGGAAAGAGGTAAATATCGGTTGGCCAGCGTGTGACTTGGAATTTCTGAGCTAGGTCGCGGCGTCGATCGGCGTTTATTTTCACGGGAACGAGATGCTCGTTCATTTTCGAGACCAAGGCAGGATCGTGAAATGTCTTTTTGTCGAGTAGCTTGCAGGGAGGACATGAATCCCCATAAAAATGGAGCAGGACGATGCTGTTGGTGGTCGCGGCTCGTTGGACAGCGGCCTCGAAGTCTTCGGTCCACAAGATTTCGCGCTCGATTGCGAAACCCAAGGACGGAGCTATTAGCGCGAATACTAATAGAGCCAACATGGTTGTACTTGTTTTGGACATAGAACCAGCGTCGAGAAACGGTTTGAGCATCGGGAGTCCCTTATCCGCGCAGGGTCAATCGGTCGAAAAAGCCGAACGCACTGTCGTATCAGTCGCATCGGTTGCAGCGACTACGCAAATTGAAAGGAATTGTAGAAAACAACAAAAAACACCGATTGTCCTAGATGTGACGGTTTTTGGCTTGACACCGCTTGCCCAAGATGTCAATATTTATCCTAAAGCGATGGATTTGATGGATCGATTTGATAGCTTCATCCGTTGACCGACACTGTAAGGTGTCTCGAGTAATCCTCCCGCTGTCGCCAAGTGTCATCCACGGAAAGTTTTCGGTTGCACACGTTTGTGTAATCTTCCTCCCGATAGCCTACTTGATTGTTCGGTAAAAATACCGATGTTTCTTGTGGCGGATGCCATAGCAGATTTCTGCTAGCAAAAGTCCAATTTGCAAATTTTGCGATTTCCAATCGAGCCAAAGTTCGCTTCGAATGCGTTTTGTTGCCGTGGTTGGAGTCGATCGATTCGTTTCGGTCAGGATTTGATTGGGCGAGCATTGAAGCTCGCACCACTTCATTCTTGCCGATAGTGTTTTTTTAGAGCCTCTAACTCCTCTGTTCCCTCTGCTCGCCATTAATACCCATTGAATTGGGGTCGAGAAGCGGTAGCAAACTTGTTTTCCTGTTTGGATGTTGCATTTATGCCCAAGAAGAAGCGATTTCGTTCTCATTTCCAAGGTGATGCGCCGGGTCCAGTCGGAGCTGGTGGATCTGCCTCTAGGCCTCGCCTAAAAAAACCTCGCCGTCGATATGGCCCAGGCTATCAGCAAGCCTTCGCAAAACCTGAGGATGAGCCAGGTGGCGAAAATGCGGTCAACGAAGAGGGCGAGCCGATCGTTACCGATGAAGGCGAAGCTCCCACGGAGGAGCCGGGCCAAGAGTTCTACGGAATGTTGGAGATGCATCCCAACGGATACGGTTTCCTAAGGTCCCCCACCAACAACTACTCGCGGGAAAGGACCGATCCGTTTGTACCCGGAACGATGATCGAAAAATTCCGATTGCGACAAGGGCTCAAAATCCTCGCGGTCATGCAGCAGACTCGCCGCTCTCAAGGGCCCCGGGTCAAAGAAATTCTCGATGTCGAGGGGATGAAACCGGAAGACTACGTCAACGTCAAAACCTTCGATACGTTGACAGCTATCAACCCCGAGCGTTGGCTGAAACTGGAAATCGGTGCTCAACCGATTACCAACCGAGTGATCGACTTGCTCGCTCCGCTTGGACGCGGTCAACGCGCATTGATTGTGTCGCCGCCTCGCTCCGGCAAAACAATTATGTTGCAGTCGATCTCCAAGGGGATTGCACTCAACTACCCCGAAGTCGAATTGATCGTATTGCTGATCGACGAAAGACCCGAAGAAGTGACCGACATGCGTCGCAATATCGATCGCGGCGAAGTCATTTCCAGCAGCCTGGATGAAGATGTCGATTCGCACGTGCGGCTCAGCCAATTGGTCGTGGACCGATGCCGAAGACTGGCCGAAATGGGCAAGGACGTTTTCTTGCTCATGGATTCGATCACACGTTTGGCCCGAGCGTTCAACAAGTGGGTTGGCAACAGTGGCGCAACGATGTCCGGCGGTGTTAACATCAAAGCCATGGACATTCCAAAGAAACTTTTTGCTACGGCACGATGCTTTGCCGAAGGTGGTTCGCTTACGATTGTTGGCACTGCATTGATCGATACGGGTTCGCGAATGGACGAACTCATTTTTCAAGAGTTCAAAGGAACCGGAAATATGGAGCTTGTGTTGGATCGTAAGCTTGCCGAACGACGCGTTTGGCCCGCTATCGATATCACTCAATCGGGAACCCGCCGAGAAGAACTGCTGCACGATCCCGATACTTATCATGCGGTGACGATGATCCGGCGAACACTCAACTCCATGCACCCGGTCGAGGCCATGGAACAATTAACCAAGCAACTGTCGCGATTTCAGAGCAATGCCGAGTTTTTGAAACTGATCGCGAACGCCAAGATCATGGACTGACGCGGCTTGGCAACAACCGAAAGTCTTGACGACTTTCGCACTATGGCCAACCGTAATTCTTAGCCGTGACAAAACGCTAGTTAGCATGACAACACAAGTCGACGAGCGATTCCCAAAGTCCCTTCGCTTGGTGAGTCAATTGGACTTTGATCGTGTCTTCAAAGAAGGGATTGTTGCCAGCGATTCCGTCTTGGTGATGCACGCGGTTCGAGGAAAACAGACTTGGACTCGCATCGGTTTGAGCATCTCCAAGCGGGTCGGTAATTCACCGATACGCAATCGATGGAAGCGACTGATTCGCGAGTCGTTTCGGCGACAAAAGTCAGAATTGCCTATCGGTATCGATATGGTGGTTCGTCCTAAACGAGGAGCCGTGCCGGACTACGAACTCGTCTTTAAGTCCGTCTTGAAACTAGCGATGCAATTGGATCGCAAGCTTAAGCCAAAAGATGGGGTATAGCGACGTTCAGGCTGGCGTTAGACGCGATACCGTTCCAGGAAGTCCAATTTCGCAAGAATTTCGTTTAACCGTTAGCCGTAGGCGTACGTTAGTGGGTTCGAGTGCGCCTTCGGCTGACTGTTAAACAAATAATGGAACGGTATTGGCGTTAGGCGAGAAGTGTCATTATTTCTTCCCCCCGAGGATTTTAACGACCGTAGTGGAGTTTCCAAAGTTGGTGAAATCCTTCCATGTCCATAGGACTTTTTTTTCCGGCGTGACCTCAATGATCTGCGGATTGTCCGGCCCGGCATGACAATTGCCAATGATGGTATTCCCATTGGCGAGCCGTTCCACGCGCGTGACCCAAGCCAACGTGATTCCAGAAAGGTCGTTTTGCTCGATCTTCCAAACGATTTCCTTCCTTGGCGTCACTTCTAGAACACTGTGGCCGTTGCCTGTACCAACGAGCGTATTGCCATTTGCGAGCCGTGTTGCGCTGAATACCGAGTTGCCAAAACCCTCCGGCCCGTGACCACCCTTGCCAGGCTTGTCGAACAGCGGCACCGAAAACTCCCATACGACTTTTCCATCTGTATCATATTCCCGCACGGCGCCATCGTGCTCATGGGCCACGAGGTAGTTGCCGTTCGCGAGCTTCCTCACCAGCCGAGTATCGCTATGTGCGCTGGGCTGATCTACCTTGAGCTTAACTTCATGTTTGACGGTTCCGTCTTTATCCACCTCGACGATGCGAGAAGATCCCGACTCAGCGATCATGGTGAGCCCGTTATCAAGCCGCTGAAATGCGTGAACCTCAACCCGCTGGCCGACGTTAGCTTTGGCCGCGTCGTACTCCCAAACCACCTGCGCTTGTGGCGTCACTTCCTGGACTTTTGTCCACCCCTGCTGTAGCAAAAAATTACCGTTTGGCAAAATGTGCGCATCATGAATCTCGCTTACTTTGATCTCCCATTCGAGTTTCCCGTCCTCTCCTACGATAGCGAGCCGGCGGGTCGAGGAATCGGCCACAAGAACTCGCTTGGTGCCGCCAGTCTGTTCCGCCGATGCGATCAAGGGAATCGCCGCTAGCACAATGGTAGCAACGCATGAGTTGAAAAAAGTGAATTGAGTCATAGGATTCCTGTCGGATTTGAGATAGTATCGACTAGATATTACTCCATGTTTGCTCGCCAAACCATCGGATTAACGCTTAATAGACGAGAGATCAGTCGCTAGCGATCCAAACAACTCATCCCCGAGGCGACGCAGTTGCGTATCGGTAAAGAAGCCGGATCCTCCATGCTTGCCTCCATGAACTACCTCAAACCGCACCGGTAAGCCAATTTTCTGATACGCCCCATCCAGTTCGTGCGATTGATTGATCGGCATCTGAGGATCTTGATCGCCATGGAACAGCCACAAGGGTGGATCGCGGGAGTCGATGTGCTCTATTGGACTTGCCAGACGTGCGAGGTTGGGCTGTTGATCTGGTAAACCACCCAGAAACTTTTCAAGAGCAGGCACTCGCACATCCAACCCAAACGGCGTCGATTGCGAAAGGATCGTTTGAAGATTGCCTGCTCCAAAAAACGAAACCACTGCCTGTACCTTTGCAGAGGTTTTTTCCGGCACTCCTAAGTCGCCGCTCAGTTCAGGCACGCCATCCGAAACAGCCGCCAACACGGCAAGATGCCCTCCCGCCGACGAACCCGCCAGAACGAAGCGATTTGCATCGATTTCGAAACGGCCCGCGTTGGCACGCATGTATCGAATGGCTGCTTTGATATCGAAAATCTGGGCGGGAAACTTTGCGACTGGCGAAAGACGATAGTCGACGCTTGCAATAGCGAAACCTTGCTCGCGGAACTTGGCGATGGGAACGTCCGATTTGCTTCCCGAACGCCATGCACCCCCATGGATCCAAACGATCAATGGCCGTTCCGGTCGACGCTGCGTGGGCTCGTAGAAATCCAGCTTCAGCGAAATGTCACCGACCTTGTCGTATTCGATGTCACTCGTAGTAGGCTTCTCCGTCGCCATGCTACGGATACTCAACAGAACAGCGAGCGAGACCATGGCCGCCGCAGTTCGGACCATAGTCAACCACGAAATCAGATTGGATCGATTCAATTGTTGTGCATTCATGACTGTCCGAAGCCTAAATAAGCAGGAACGATCACAGTAACGTGCCGTTAAGCCTAATATACACGAGACGCCACTTCGATAGGATTACCTATCTTTTACCGCACATTTTTTTGCCGGTTAAAGAGTCGATAGGGATCTAAGGGGGATCTACGGGACACAGCACCTTGTAGTGGGGCGGGCAGAAATGGCTATTCCTATTTCTTCCAAATATCCGCCATGGGATAAACGACGATCTCGTCGATGACCGCATTGCCCTCGATTGCAAAGGCCGGGCCCGTGTCGGTGTGAAGGGATCCAATGCAGTATGCCGCTTCGCCTTGATTCCAAAAACTCTCGACAATGCCTCGATCGATAAGAAAGCGTGCATCGACGAATTCGCCTGGATGGAGTTGGCTGCTCTGGTCCGCTCGCTTGAGTATCTTGGTGGCAAGATCGTATTGGAAACGAATGCCGCGAATGCTGACGTTTAGGTTGCCGATCGCTTCAGGACGGAAGCGGACCGATACATCGAGAGCCGCGTCGCTGGTAAGGCTTTGAAGCTTGGCGTTGGCTTCGGCCACAGATAGGTTGTTGAGTTTGAATAGCGGTTGGCCACGCAGTTTGTTGACTTCTTCGGCGGGCTCAATGCAAAGAGTATCCTCACCATGAATTGCCTTCATCTGCATGAGCAGCGGGACACTGGCGCACTGATTGAAGATTTCTCCCGGAAAGCGGGTTCCTCGCGCCCAACCCATCATGATCGGTCGATTGTTGGGTTCGTTCATAAAGACGAGGGCCGCGTAGTAATTGGGACCGCGATGCGCATTGCGCAGTTTTGTAAAGGGCGTGAAGGTTTTTCCGTCGAAGCGTCCTAGCTGGTAGCAGGAGTCGGAGTTAAACGGATCCTTCGCGTCCTTGGGCGTGCGATAGCAACCGTAGAGCAGCATGAGCTCTTCGCCGGTAACTGCGGATTTCATCGGCAGGAATTCAGGGCATTCGTACCAGTTGGGTAGAATGCTCGTCTGCTCCCAATTAATGAGATCCTTTGAACGCAGAATCCTGTAGGTGTCGGGACCGCCTACGTAAAGAACCATAACATAGTGTTGCGAAGCTTCGTGCCAAATAACCTTCGGATCGCGATCGCCATTTCCAATGTTAGGAACGACTGGATTCCCGGAAAAACGTTTCCAACTGCGACCACCGTCAGGCGTGGTGGCGATGTGCTGAGAGAATGGACTCGTGGCCGCGAAGAACATCACAGGTGCCGGAAACTTAGCCCCTTCATTCAAGCCAGGGATCGGCTTTTGCTGCATGACCGTTGTGCCTGAGTAGCATTGGCCAGTCGCATCTGGAAAAATGGCAACAGGCCATTCGTCCCAATGGACGAGGTCTTTGCTGACAGAGTGCCCCCAATGCATATCGAAACCAGCTCCCTTGCTCGTTGTGGCTGGATTGAATTGGTAGAAAATGTGATAGAGGCCATCCTGATAGTAGCTACCGTTGATGTCATTCATCCAACCCAGTCGCGGACTGAAATGGAATCGCGGGCGATGCAATGATTCGTATGCCTTCGGATCGACAATCTCGAGATTGCCGAGTTCAAGTCGTTCCAAGGCTTTTGTATCTTTGGACTTATAACGTAGTGTGACTTGCTTTCCTCGCAATTCGCGAAGGTCGGCGGAATACCAGAAATCGGGCCGCTGCCCTTCTGTGGGCAACTCAACGTGCAGGTAACGCATGAGCTTCCCGTCGACTTCGATGCTAAGCTTTTCAAGTCCCGGTTTTTTGCCGTCTTCACGTCGCACCAGCGGCAACTGAAGAAAGTCCGCGTCGATGCGCAATTGGCGTGCAATCTCCGGTACTGCCGGGGCTAGCGACGCGGGTTTCGCTGCCAATGGAACTGTGCCGCGATCCTCCGTCTGAACAATGTGATCGACATTGATGTGCCCCCAGCCACCTTTCCGTTCATCGACGATAACAATACTCGCCTCGCGGCCCACGAACTCGAAAACGTCCCATGCGGCAGGGGCCAAGGTTTCACTCCCACCCGCATCCGTGTTGGGACCAGTGGCGGTACGCACGACATTGCCGTCGACCATCAAGTTCATGCAAGTCTCATTGGCATAGCCGCCACCACCGATAAGAAACGTTACAAACCTGCGTTCGATTTTGAATTTCGGCGAAATGAGTTTTCCAATAGCGTTGTCGCCACCCGTAAAAGAGTTGACTAAACCTCTTCCTTGGAATCCGTCGACATGCATTTGGCCAGGAAGGGTCCCTCGCGCGGGTGCTGTTCCAAAAGCCTCGCCGCTGACGATCCAATGGCCATAGTCAGTCCCCTCGAAGTCATTAATGAGGATGGGGTCCGCGGCGCGGACGGCGGAATTTCCCGCTAGCCCACACACGAGAAATTGCAGGATAGTCATGTGTAATTTCATCATTGTACTCTTTGATTTGGGCTCATGGTCCATCCGGTTGCCACAGGCTATAGCTGCCACCGGCAATAGTAATGATAAACAAATTCCGTGTGGCACGCCCAAAGCGATTAGCGATGGGCGTGGGAAGTGTGGCAAATGACTCTGGCAATTCACTACGCCCTTCGTACCTCAGAGAGGCTGTGATTATAAAGTACCAATCACGCTCCGCGTGATTTTCGCAATTCAAAAACCTTTGGTTTCTGAGGCAACATCACGCGGAGCGTGATGGGTACTTTCTTCACATTCGAAAAAATCACAGCCTCAGAGCGTGCCACCCAGTTTATTGGTCGATTTCAAACTGCCCCTCGCCCAAGCTGCCTGGCTGCTCGTTAATTAATCGTCAAGAAAGTCGTTCTGAGCCACGGATGGCAAGATATTGATCAAATGATAATTGAGCCGGTTCGTTCTATAGTAATCAAATACTGGGGAATACGGCTGATCGGCCGGCAAATGAAGGAATCGTTGGTCGACACCCCACTTGCTTTCCGTAATCACCGTGCCATCTGCAAGGATCGCTTGAACCAGGGCCGTATGCAGGATAGTCCTCGCTTGATCGCGATAGATCACGATGTCATTGGGCTTCGGCTCGGAAACGATAAAATATTGATTGTCGCAGAGAATCCGCTCTACATCGGCTCCCTTCAATAGGAATCGCCCACCAGTAAAAACCCAGCCGTGGCAGTTGGTTGTCTTGTCAGCATCCTCTCGATGAATCATTGAGTGAAGATAGCCCTTATAACGCTGATCGGCCGATAAAGAATATTCTTCGAATTGGATGTCGTCAGTCGCCAAGTGATAAAGTGGGATGTTGGCCCCCTCGTCCGTAATAGCCCACGAGCCCCCTTCTGGCTCGACAACACCTGGCAGAAATCCTCCCATCCCTAGTACTTCAACGCAGGAACTTAGATATTGAACCCGATGGTAGGTCCAACCGGACATCGACATTGCGAGCAGCACCAAGATCCATGAGTGAATATTGCGACGCAGTTTCTTCGCTGGGCCGTGAAGAGTGCATGCTCGCAATGTACAAATCGTGATAGTGCTGACGAGAATCAAAATCCCTAGATCGGAGTAAACCTCAAAATTTTCCGAACGAAAGGACCGAGACGTGCACATCAAGTCGACGGCGATGAACGCGCTTGCGCCGAAGCACAGGACCGCGTAAAACACCTCCATCGAAATGCGATTCTCAGCCCCAAAACTAACTCGCCAAACGTTGCGAGCAACAAGCATTAGGCTAGCTGCCAGTGTAAGTACGAATGCAGGTATTACATCTGAGTTGTTCAACGGACTCTCGAAAGCATGGTGTGCAAAATTCAACAGCCATCGATGGAGTAACCGGTGACTTCCACCTAAGCAAACACACCAATATCCATGAAGTTTCGGGACACAGCATTTTTAGTCGGGCGGCAGTCGACTAATCGCTTTTGACCGCCTTTAGAAATGAGTCATCGAAATCGACCATGCCTTGGCCTGTACCGAAGGAAATCGAAGTCGGTTTTGGCGTCAAACCATACTTTTCGCAAAACTTGCTGACAACCGACATGGTCTCCTTTTGAAACTTGTCGCTTGCGAATAATGCTATCGCTTCCTTGGGATCGCCGTAAAAGCGTGTTTGTGTGACTACCTTCCTCATGTCGGTTAGCTCCAGTTTTGCAAATCGCGCACCGATTCCAATCAATGTCTTATCGGCCGTCGCGGGGTCCGTCATCCTCATATTCATCGCATAGAACGTTTCGGCGATCGCGGCGGCAAACTCTTTGCCACCTGGCTTCTTAAGGGAATCGGCGCCCACGACCACCATATCGATGATCTCTTCGGGAATACTGGTGGAATCGAACAAAACTTTCGAGTCGGGGCGAGTAACCAACGTTTGCATAACAAATGGATTCCAAACCATGATGGATTGAATGTCGCCAGTCTTAAGTTGAAAAGCCTGTGCCGCTTTATCGGGGTCCATTTGCGAAAAAGGGAATTTGGCGGGTTCCTTGCCCGCTTTTTCCAAACACCGATCAAAGCAAAACTGCGATACGCTCTTTTCCAATCCTCGGGTCACTTTCCCTGCTAACGCATCGATCGAATCGATCCCCGCGACAATGCATGCGTCTGCACCGTTGGAGGTCGATGTTGGCATGATCGCAACACTCTTTCGCGATGCTGCTGGACCGAGGATGTCGATGTTGGTGATGCAAACCGCGTCCGCTTGAGAATTGCCGTAAAGCGTGATGCAGCTATCGTAGTCAACCAGCTTTAGCTCGATATCAACGTTGTACTTCTTTTCGATAGAGCCCATTTTGCCTGGCTCGCCGTCGATCAAGCCAACGTCGCTGGCTACGCCAAAAATGCTCCATGAGGGATACTCGCTCCAAGCCAGCAAGAACTTGGGTGCAGCTCCTGGTTTCGCCTTGGAATCGGCACCAGCACCTGCCTTTTCAGAGGTCTTTGTGTCACATCCAACAAAAACGGCGGTGACCGCGAGCAGCGAAATCCATCGAAGTGATCTGAATCGTTTCATGGTTCTTACCTTCATTCAAACTTGAAATAGTAGTTTCCGTAAAGCGAGGCTTTCGCTGTCCAATTAAGCTTCGGGGATCTTTGCATCTCGAGCGGTAGATTCCGTCGATTCCTTTTTGGCTGAAATGCCGATGAGGGCATCGAATTCATCGTCCGCCGCACTCTTCTGTGCGTACTCCATAAATTCCGATTCGGCTTTCTTGTTATCCATGCCTGCAAGCTCGCGCGAAATTCTCGCATTGGCGCTTGCTTTTTGACGCAATTCACGCAATCGGTGCAACTCTTCGTTCGTCCGATCGTTGGAGATACCGTTCACCATGTCCGCAATTTGCCTTTCTTCGGTTGCCGAAAGGATGTCCGCAACGGCATCGTGTTTTTCTTCCTTGAGCTTGTCCAGATCTCGCATCAAGGATTGGATCTGACTCTTGTGTCCGTTGACGTTACTCATCAACTGCTTGAGGTCCGCCTCCAGTTCGGAAGCTCGCTGTTGCTTTTCCACGAGGGTACTCGTGAAGTCCTTGTAGGCCGACTGGCATTTCAAATACTCGGGGTCATTGCGAACTGCGTTCGCATCGCCGTTGTATTTATCGGCAACCTGTTTGGCGCGGGCTGCGGCGCCCGATTTGAGCTTTTCTAGTTTTTGAACCTCTTCGGTCAAGGTCGAGAGTTTGTCTTTCTTGCTCTCCTCCTGAGCGATCATCGCGCTAATCGCGTCTTTGTACTCATTCAGTCGTTTCTTCTTATCCTGGATGATCTTGTCGAACGTGGCGGAAATGACCGTGGGGTTATTGCTCATCGAATCGGCAGCGGAATTGACCTTGCCAGTGAACAAGTACCCGATTGAACGAAAGAAACGGCCAATGGCTCTAAACATCGAAGATCTCCTGTAAGTTGTCTATGAAAAAGTTGGTTTAGGGGAAAAAGTGTGATTGATCGTAGCAGAACTATTGCTTCAAGCGTGCTTCGTAGTCGATAGACCCCTCTAATTCACGCATGCGTTCTTCGGTACGTTTGGCCACGCGTATGGATGCATCCAACTCGTCGCGTAGACTTCCCAAGTCGTTCTGCTGCTCCATATTCATAATCTTTTGGTAGTGCGTTACGGCAGACTGCATGTGTTCAATGCTTACTCGAATCTCCCCCAGAATCCCTTCGCGTTGTTCCTGGACTTTCTTCTTTTCGTCGCCCGAGAGTCGCTCTGCCAGGGCATGCAACTTCAGCGAATGCTCCAACTGTTCGGTGGCAGACCAGAAAAGTTGTCGTACTTGTTTTACGATTTCTTGACTCTGGATCACGATTCCAGGCTTTTTTGTAAATTCCTCAAAATCGGTTCGGCAAGTTCTCAACAACGTCAAATAATCCTTGGTTCGATAGTCGCGATCAGACCGCAATCGGAACTGGAGTTGATCCAGTTTGCCTTCCTCAGCCTTGATCGCGTTCATTGCGTCATCGCGTAGAATTTTAGCGGCCACATCGTCCGTCAAAAAAATCACACGCGTTGCCAGCCATCCAACGCCACCTAAGGCAAGAACAAGTCCGGCGATATTCAGAACGGCGACACCCCCTACCGCCCATGAAATCAACCAAGCCGAAGCGCCAGCCACCCATGGCAAAGCCACGGACGGAGCCCATAGCAATTCACTAGCGATTCTGGACCGGAAGTCTTTCAATGTTTCGTTCTCAAGTTGGAATGGGTAAGTGTTACAGGCCTGAATAAACCACGCTGGAAGGCGCGATCACGATCATTTTTCGAACTATTGTCGCCTTTCGCCCTGCGAAAGTGTGCCACGTGAACGCACTTTTGCGGAGCAAAAGGCGAGTGCGCCTTTAAAGGCGATTGATTTGCTGGGTGGAAGTCCTAGTCAGGGTAACGTTACCGCCCTGTATCCG
>JAYTVM010000448.1:0-13443 GCA_043743995.1 Pirellula sp.
CGGACGACCAACTCATTCCATTCTTCTTCTAACGCTGCGAGAGGAACGGGTAGGAAAATGGGGGTAGGAAAATACGAGTCTGAAATTTTCCCACCTCCATTTTCCTACCAAAAACTCTGTTAGCAAGCGACAAGACAAGATTTGCTGGCGTCCTGAAGTCCTGTATCGTTGAGTAGACTAAGTCTGCATACCGGTCGCGATTTCAATCGTACAGGTCGAAATAATTCCAGAAAAACGCTGTACAGCTGAGGAAAAACCTATTCCTATCCGGTGAGATCTCAGTTAGACTCCAATCCTCCGTTCGGATTTTGCTCGGAATTTATACCTTTTCATCGTTGGAGAACTTCTTCTATGCCGTCTTCCATCCACACAGGACGCAGGATTCGACACGGGTTTACGCTCGTAGAGTTGCTGGTCGTTATCGCCATTATCGGCATTCTGGTCGGATTGCTCTTGCCCGCCGTGCAAGCTGCGCGCGAAGCGGCACGCAGAATGCAATGCAGCAACAACCTCAAACAGTGGGGACTAGCGATGCAAAATCACCATTCTGCCTTCAACAAGTTCCCCATGGGCTCGCAAAATGTACGTCGTCGCACCTACGTCGTTACCTTGTGGCCTTATATGGAGCAAACCGCCCTGGCGGGCTCCTATGACATGTCGAAAGACTTCTTTGCAACGCCCAACAATGTGCCCAGCACTCTGACCGGATTGGTATCTCAGCCTGTTCCTTTTTATTACTGTCCCAGCGACCCGAGTGCTTCTGGAACCGGACGCTTTTGGATGGGAGACGTCAACTTTCGAACTCGAGTTAATTATGTGGTTAGTATGGCGCGATGGCCAGAAGGCGCGACGGTTCCGGACGCCGAGCGACAGGGCATGTTTCGCAGCCACAATACTTCTACGGCTACGCCTGCTCCAGGCGCTTATGGACATCGAGACGTGATCGATGGCTCGAGCAATACGTTGATGATGGCCGAGATCTTGCTTCCAACGTTGGATGGCTCCGGCGGTGCAGCCAATCGTGATTCTCGAGGGGACGCGATCAACAACTCAGGTGATGGCCGCTGGGCCTTTCATACGACGTTGTCAGCCAATTCGAGCAGTCCAGATCGAAACAACGAATGCGGAACCAATACGAACTTGCCGCTCCAGAATCTACCCTGCATCACCGCCACTGGCACGCTCACCGTCGCGGTTGCAGCCCGCAGCAAACATACCGGTGGGGTGCAAGCCTTGTTGGTTGACGGCTCGGTTCAGTTCTACTCGCAGAGCATCGACCTCGCAACCTGGCGGGCTTTGGGCACGATTGGAAACGGCGAAGTTGTGAACAGCGTTCAGTAATCGCGTGACTTGATTCAGATCCTGCCTTTTGGTTGAAAACGACGAAGCAAGAATGAGTGCAATGAAAAGAAAATTGGTCTTGTTGTGCATGTTGTGTGTCTCGATTTCGGCCATGATGGGTTGCGGCAATGGCCTAGCTCACGTGGAAGGCGAAGTTTCCTTTAACGGTGATCCCGTTAGCCGGGGCATGATCAACTTGGAGCCGGTTGACGGCAAAGGGCAAGTTACTGGTTCCGCCGTGGAAGGAGGAAAGTTTAGTATCGACAACGTCTTGCCCGGAGAGAAGATCGTTCGAATAAGCGCCGTTTACGTTAAAAGCCTCAGCAAGCAGAGCGACGGCAGCGAAGTTGAAATCTGCGACGATTTGCTTCCGATGCAGTACGGTCAAACCTCTGCCCTTCGATTGAATGTCGAGGCACCATCGACCAAGAAGGACTATTCCATCGAAGGCCCCGACCCTCGTAAAAAAGACAAGAAATAGGGCACTTGTCCGACCAGGGCCGCAAAATCATTCGTCCTCGTACGATTGGCCTCGGACAACGCCGAACCTCCTACTCCTTCGACGTTGTTTGGAGGCAGGGTTTTGGATTGCGCAGACTTTCGGGGATCTGACCACAACTATCTAAGCCCACAGGCTCTTTCGGCTCGCAACAGAACACTGCTCGCTCGCTCGCGTGCTTTGGCTGCTCCCTTGCGTAAAATCTCTTTGACCCGAGCCGGATTGCTTTCCAATTCAGCCCGTCGTTTTCTCGCAGGTTCCAAATAAGCATCCGATACATCCGCCAATCGTTTCTTGATTTCGCCATATCCGAAGCCGCCACGCAGATAGACCGCGCGGAGTTCTTCGATCTGCTCTTGGGTCGCGAACAAGCGATAAAGTTGGAAAAGATGATCCGTTTCGGGATCCTTGCCGTCCTCCATCGGACGCGAATCGGTACTGATCCGCATGATCTTCTTACGCAGTTCCTTCGAAACCTCAAACAGACCTATCGTATTGAAGTAGCTCTTGCTCATTTTCTCGCCGTCGGTGCCAGGCACCTTGGCAGCGCCAGGCACAATTTTGGCTTCTGGCAGGGTAAAAACCTCGCCATAATGCGAGTTGAAACTGCGAGCTAAGTCGCGGCAAACTTCGATATGCTGGACTTGGTCCGAACCGACTGGAACCCAATTGGAATCGTAGGCCAGAATGTCGGCAGACATCAAGACGGGATAGGTGAATAGGCCAGCGTCGGCTCGGAGCCCTTTTGCCGCTTTGTCTTTGTATGCTGTGCAGCGTTCGAGCAGGCCCAACGGTGCCCCTGTCATGAGTAACCAACACAATTGCGAAACCTCCGGAACGTCCGATTGCACAAACAAAGTTGCTCGTTCCGGATCCAAGCCGAGGGCCAACAAATCCAAGGCCGCATCGCTAACGTATCCTCGCAAAACCCCCGGCTCGCGAATAGTGGTTAAGGCATGCAGGTCTGCGATGAAATAGTAGCCGTCATGGGCCTCTTGGAAATCGATGTACTGTTTGATGGCACCGAAATAGTTACCCCAGTGGAAACGACCGGTGGGCTGGATCCCGCTCAAAACTCGCATTTTTCAATTCAATCAAGTGAGTGTTTGTTTGTAACATCCTACGGAAATTACGTTTTCAATGCGCCAACAATTTCGCGCACGGAAGTTGCTCCGATGGCGGCCAATGCGTCTGGTAACTCGCGGATAAGCTTCAAGCTCACCAAAGGATCGTAGTAGTTTGCCGTTCCGATTTGGATGGCTGACGCTCCAGCTACAAGGAACTCCATCATGTCGTCGATGTTCGCGATTCCTCCAACGCCAATCACCGGGACGCCAACTTGGGAGGCAACTTGATAAACACATCGCAACGCGATCGGTTTGATCGCGGGGCCGCTTAGACCGCCGACCACGTTGGCCAGCATCGGCTTGCGTTTGCGCCAATCGACGGCCATACCAAGCACCGTATTGATACAAGTGACTGCATCTGTGCCTGCGTCTTTGGCGGCACGTGCGATATCGACGATGCGGGTTACGTTTGGCGTAAGCTTGGTAACGATCGCGCAATCGAGGACTTTGCGAACTTCGCTCACCACTTCAAAACAGAGTTTGGCATCCGTTCCGAAATCCACTCCGCCGGAAACATTGGGGCAGGAAACATTCAGTTCCACCGCTTCTAGCCCCTGCGCATCGTTGAGACGCTCTGCAAGCAGCACAAAATCCTCCAACGACTTACCGGCGATACTGACGATGATGGTCGCCCCTGTGGCCTTAAGATAAGGCCAGTGATGGGCAAGGAAATAATCGATGCCGTCGTTGTCTAAGCCGATCGCATTGAGAAGTCCCGAACTCGTCTCCACCGTCCTCCACGGAGCATTGCCAGGCCGAGGATTTTGTGTGATCGTTTTTGGAAGGATGCCGCCTAATTCCGACAACGGAACGACCCCAGCCATTTCCTTGGCATAACCAAAAGTTCCAGACGCCACTAGGACCGGATTCTTCAGCGAAAGTCGACCGAGCTGAACGCCCAGGTCCAGCTCAGGTTTGGCTTCGGCTTGAGCACACATGCTTCGATCATCCAGGATGAGAGCCCTTGCCCAATCGCTTGGTGATCGCTTCAGTCGGCAAAGCAATCACGGTTGCGTTGGCCATGGTGTCTGTCGAGAGAATGTCCAAAGAGTCGTCCCCCCCTTCGGCAGCTTCGTATTGGACCAGATATGCCCCAACTTGAAGATAGTTTTCATGGAATATCGGTGGCCAGAAATCTTCGGCTCGATGAGCCAGCGTTCGAGCCAACAGACGCGTGGCGCGCCCCGAGAATCCACTCAGTACCATTTCCAAGCGGCCAAGTGACTCGCGGAAAATATAAAATACCAACGCAGCGTCGCGACCTGGAGTCGCTCCACCAGCGAATGCCCAAGTTCCGTCTGCCGTTTCATAGTAGAGACCAGCCTCTGCCGCCTTTTCGCTTTTGCTCAACTGCATCCCTGCGGAGCATGCCGGAGGATGTGGATCGTGATCGCGGTATCTCAAGAAGAATGGGCATGCCCGCTCGGACGCTTTGGCAACATTGTCTTGAGTCACAAACGCATCGCATCCAAACGCGTTGGCCAATACGAGCTCGACTGTCGGATTGCTTTTTACGGAACCAAGGCAGACCATCGCCTTGTCGCCACCCATCTCCGAGAAATCATCGTACACGTTTTGAGCGCGCGAGTGCACTTGCTCGACATTCATCGTACCCGGGCTCCAAACCAAAGTCTGTCGCAGGTGTTCGATGTGCGGCATCTCCTTGCCGCCGCCCTTCTTGGCGGATATCGCCTTGGCTGTTCCGCCCAATGTGGATACTCCATTGAGAACTTCGCCAGCTAACACGCTATCCGATGCGACAATCCAGGCAGTGTCTGCGGATTCGTCGTCCGGCGGACGTCGCACACCAACGCAAATCTCCAAGCGGGATCTTCGCGCAAGCATTTCCCAGAAATTCTCTGGCGTAATCGCGAAAAGGGCGCCAGGCAATTCCTCAGCCCGTGCATAGCCGTGCTCGATCAAGTAATCGCACAATCGAGATAGCGCCTCGATCGGAATGTACTTGGCTTCGTTTTTGAGAAGGGCCGCAACCTGATGACGATCTAAGCCAGTGTACTCCACAATGGCTTTGATCGTGCCCGGACGCTTGCGCCGGTCAGGTGTGTGCCCCAATAATTCTGCAAGTCGAAACGCGTAACGCATCTTGTTCTTTGCTTCACTTCCTAGCGGCTTTCACCATGCAACGAAAGTACGATTCACTTCCCGACATAGTATTCACCACGGTAATAGTAACGTATGACTTCCCCAACGTATGCAATTTTGCGACTGTCGAAGCAAATTCTACCCTTCAAGGGGCTTTAAAATACCAAAAAACTACTAGCTGCCGACAAATCTGGCGTAAATTTTTCGAGCTTCGTCCGGATTTTCCGTTCCTTGAACGATTGCTCTACCGTCCGCAAAGACGCTGACTACATAGGGTGGGTGGGTGAATCTAACCAAAAAAGGGGTTTCGGTAACTTGGCACTCCGACATGAGCCGTTGAGAGAGTACTTGAAGGTCAATACGATCACGGCCGGAGGACTGGATTTGAACAGCTCCACGCCCACATAAAACGCGAGCATGCGTCCCTATCGCACCTTCCAGGAAATCGAAATGGCGTAGAACACAAGTCCTGCAACCGTCCATATTTCGTGGCACGCGAATTTTGCGAACTTCCCCGGCCCACAGGTCGAATATCCGCAGGAACCCGTCCCCTGCAATTTCCTTTTTCAAGAGGATCTTGAGGGTCTCCATCGCTTGCCAGGATGCGATCACCCCGACCGCGGCCCCAAGAACTCCGGCTGAATCGCATGTTTGCATTTGTTCTACTGGTGGTGGTTCTGGCAATAAGCACCTAAAACAAGCTGTTTTGCCGGGCACAAAAGACATCGCCTGTCCAGAAGCGCCTACGATCCCAGCATGTACCCAGGGAATACCAAAACGCGTTGAAAGATCGTTGATCAAATAGCGAGTTTCAAAGTTGTCGGTACCGTCAACAATACAGTCGACGTCCGACATCCATTGCTCGGCATTGAGAAATGTCAGATCCTCAACGACGCTCTGCAACTGGATATTTGGATCGATGGCTAGTAAGTGCTCTTGAGCAGCGATGGACTTTGGACGGACTTCTAGAGCATCACGGGTTGTGTAAAGCGCCTGCCTCGGGAGATTGTCTAACTCGACCCAATCTCGATCGATCAATCGCAAAAAGCCCACTCCGGAGCGGCATAATCGCTCGGCCACCATGGCTCCGAGAGCCCCCATCCCACAGATCGCGACCCTCGCATTCAAAAGGTGTTGCTGTCCAATTTCGCCTACTTCCACAAACGCTTTTTGACGTCGGTATCGGTCTTGCATAATGGATTACCGATCCGCGTGCATTTCAAGGTCTAGTTGAAGCCGTACATGATCGTCGAATTTCAAGGCTCCAGTCCCATTGCGCAACAAGGATAACAGACTGAGCAGCGTGTCGATTTCTTTCTCCGCTTCCAACTTGGTATGCCCTTTTTCGAGCATGTTTTGTGAGATCATCTGAAGCCGATTTGCTTCCAACGTGTGCTTCAAAGCCCCAAAGTCAATGTTGAGGACCGTGTTGTTTTTGGCCTCGGCGATGACTTCATTCTGCTTGGTTGATTTCGACGTCGCCTGCTTAGCTAGGGCGTTCGTACTGGCAACAATGACCAGGTTACCTTCGAAGGCCAAGCTTGGACTGAAATTGAATTGGATGGGGAGTCCGTTATCGTATTTCTTGTCGCTTTCTCGCAAATACATGGCAGTGTAAATCTGCTTGCCATCGATGGTTTCCGAGTCCAAGTCCAGTTGAGGATTTCCCTCCATCGCACCCGATACGTTCAAAAAACCGATGAAGCTTTGAAAGGTCCGCTTGAGTTCTTTCTTCATCGTTGGATCTTTTAGCTTTGCGACAAGCCCAAAACTTGGCAACTGAATCGCTGGAGTATTGGACGGCTCAAAGGCCTGTTCCGATGCGATCAATTGAACCTGCGGTTCGATTGCCCCAAGGATATCCGTTGCAAAGTCCTTTCCAGAAAACAAAGTAGTCAGGGTGTTGTCGGCTTGAGCTAACTGGCTGTTCACTTTTTCATCGAACAAATCGCCTGCCCGATGCCACAGTTCGGAAAGGTTGCGGTACGCGATTAGACTCGCCATCATTCCTGAACCGTCAACCAAGGAAGATGCGTAGCCTGTGCCCTTAGGACCGACAAAAAAGGAACGCGACTCCTGGGTCCATGCCTGCTCATGCGGGACACGGACTTGCATCGAGAGTTTCGTTTCACCGAGAGAGAGTTCTGCAATCGCAAAGCTTGTTTTCTGCATTGATGCCAAGACACCCCCAAGGATGAGTTCGCCAGCGAAGTCCTTGGCTTTGCCCATCAACAGGTCCTTGGCTACCCCAGCCTGCCTAAGCGTATCGAGATCAACAAAAGCCTTTGCGATCCGCTGCGTTGCATTGGGAGGCGATGGCTCCGTTTTGGACTTCCATGCCTGCTGAAAAAGGGGCTTGCTAAGCAGAAAATCGTTTTTTGAATCCAAATGCCGATCGATAATGCTTTTGCCAAGTTCGCCTTTGTTGGTCACGATCAAAATGGATCCGATACTGCCAACAATCATTTTTTGAAATTCGTAGCCGCGAATTCCTCGATACTCCGCCTCGCGGATTGGGTCGGGTTGGTTCTTGGACTTGGCATCCGCTCTGGCTATCTTCACGAGCTTTTGCAAATACTCATCGAGCCACTCTTGGCTTTCGGTGCAGGCCACGAGTACCACCCCTTCGGTTTTCGTGTCGACAGCCAGATGGAGGCCCTTGGCGGTCAAGCTCTTAATCACCAATTCCACCTTGTCCCCGACAGCAAACTCAAACAGCGTTAGACCACCTCGCAGTTTCATTACGTCGGGCGATCGCCACAGTTTTTTGAACGCGCCGGATGCCTGTAAGGATTTCGAGAACGGATGTTCCAAAACGGACTCGAGCGATTCTGCCTGGATATAAATGGCCGTAGAGTCTGGAAGCAATTTCCGAACGTCCAGATCGTCTGCGATG
Source organism: Pirellula sp. (assembly GCA_043743995.1). GTDB lineage: Bacteria > Planctomycetota > Planctomycetia > Pirellulales > Pirellulaceae > JBKCUI01. The sequence goes on from JAYTVM010000448.1 coordinate 7,967, forward strand.
ACGGATTTGGTAGGAATTACGAAAACCGAAGCAATCAAAAAAAAGGTAACTGGAAATAGAGATTTCATGGTGGGATCGCCTGGAATGGCAGTTTTGGAATTGAGACCGCGACTGAATTGTACTTCACATGCGAGTGTCACGCTCAAGGCCGGGCCACACCGCTAGCGATTCTGTGGACGAGCGAGGCCCTCGCTCAGCCACGGAGATTAAGGTACGGAATTATCTCGCTAGTTGACGTTGAACTAACAGAATTGACTTTTTTACGCCTTCGATAGGTGGTGCCTTCTTGCCTAGGTATTCGATGGAGATACACCCACTGAAATCCGTCGACATAACGATTTGCATCATTTTTCCAAAGTCGATCTTCGTATCGTTCCCGTCGGCGTCAAAGTCCCAGGACTTCGTGCAAAGCGATTTCGTGAACGGCATTAGTTTGGCCATGCCTGTATAAAGATCGCCGTCGAAATTCCCAAAGTCAGCCAAAACTCCAACTCGATCCGCTCCAATTTTCTTAACCAAGTCAACCATCCAATCAGCGTTCCGCGATGGGCCCGCGACATTCTCGATCAAGATAGCAGGTGAGCCCTTCGGCATCTGATCCCATAGCGAACTGATTCCATCGGCAGCGTTTTGCAACTGTTTAGGTAGATCGCCCTCTGTCGAGGCTCGAACTCGCAAGAAAGCGCAACCAAGTTGGCTTGCGATGGCTGCCCATCGTAAATGGTCCTCAACAGCCGCTTTGCGGTCGGCCTCTCGGGTCGCATCGAGCTTGAACGCATCCGAGCATAGCAGGGCGTGAACCTTGATGCCTTGCGACTCTGCATTCTTGCGAATCCGTGCAACCAGATCAGGTTTTTCTAAGAGCGGTAACGACAATTCCGCCGCCAGTTCGATCGCCTGTACACCGAGGGAATTCTTTGCAAACGCTGGGTATCCCTCGAGCGAAAGTTCGCCGGAATCAAAATGCGACTTGATCGAGTAAGGATGAACGCCAAAGAAAAAACGTTCACGCTTGTTTTCCGCTGCTTTCAACAACGATTGCCCCCAGGATGCGAGACATGGGCTCGCTGCGATTACCATTGACCTCTTAAGTAGATCGCGACGAGTCATTCGGCGTGTGCTTGATCGCATTCGATGTTTCCTTCTTAAGCTGAGTCCTAACCCGTTCCGTAGCCGAATTCGAGAGAATTCGGAGTTGCATGGAATTCCGACGCTTTCAACACGATTTATGTGAGTATACTTTATCGCGTCGCCAATCGCGGATCGGTTTCTTGAAAAGGTTTTGAACATGACCCTTTATTGTCGTCTTGCTCTTTTTGCCATGACTGCTTTACAGATCGTACCCACTTGCAACGCACAAGATGAAAAACGGGACTTCTTTGTCTTCTTGACCACAGGCAAGCCTACTCAGGGGATAGCTGCCGAAGAAATCCAAAAGAAGCAAGCCGCGCACCTGGAGAATTTTGGTCGACTTGCAAAACTCGGTTCGCTTACGACTGCCGGCCCGTGTGCGGATCCCGACAAAGTCACGCGCGGTATCGTAGTCATCCATGCGGACTCGATCCCCGACGCGGAAGCCATGTTTGGTCCGGACCCCTACGTTTCCGAAGGGTTCATGAAAGCGGAGCTCAACGGATTTCAAACCGTCGCGGGGAAGTTGCAACTGGTAAGCGAAGTCACCTCGATGGAGCAAAGCGTGATTGTGATTATCAGCCAAGGAAACAAATGGCCCAGCGATCCTTCCTTGGTAAAAACCATTGGACCGAAGTTGACTGCGCTGGCCAAGGAGCAGTTTGATGCAAAGAAACTTGCTTTTGCCGGACTTTTCAACACCAAGTCCAACAACGCTTCAAAAAGGGTGGCGGTCATGATCTTCCACGGCAAGGATTTGGATTCGGTAAAATCGATATTAGAGTCGCATGAGCTATTGCGGGAGGAATGGGTGCGGTTTCAAGCGTTTCCACAGTACCTAGCCAAAGGGGCTCTGGCGGATTAAGTATTGTCGCCTTTCGCTCTGCGAAAGTGCGCTTCGTTAACGCACTATTGCGGAGCAAAAGGCGATAATTGTTGACGAGCGAGGCCCTTCGCTCGTTGCATCTCTACCAAACCTTGAGCGTAGCCCTTCTTCAGCCAAAAAAGCGACTGTTTTTCAAACTTGCCCTTAAAAGTCGATTTTGCTACTAGAGAGTTGGCGAATACCATTGTGATTTTGTTACTGCTTTCAAGCTCTCGCGGATGCCCTCCAATTCCAGGAAAAAACGACTTCGATTCCATGAGTCGACTCAGCGAGCGCTGTGTCGGATGGTATTTCTTTGGCTAGCATTAGTACCCGTGTTTGGCGTCGTGAGCTACAGTATTCTGCTTGCCACCCCCTGGTATCAAAGCCATCAAAACGAAACTTGGCAACGTCGACTTAGCGATAATCTTGGAGTCGAAGTCCACTTCAAGTCGATCGAATTCCCCCGTCCGAACAAGTTTCGAGTTTGCGATTTAGTCTGCTCCAATGCAGAGACGGGACGCGAGATCCTGACTATCGCTCAAGTTAACGCTTACATCGATCGAAGCGGTTGGTTGGTGGACGTTTCCTCTCCAGTTCTAAATGGCCAACAGATCCAAACCGCCATGCAAGCGGTCCACGATCGGTTCTTGTGCCGCCCTCAAAACTCAGCCGGTTTACTAGGGCTTGCTATGCAAGATTTGTTAATTCCTGACGGTTCAATGACGACGAAATTTCAAAACGTCAAAGTGGGATTCAAGCCAACGGAAGCCACATCGACTTTGATGCTATCGTATTCCTTGGAGGGTCAGAATTCTTCTGGCTTGGCTTCCTTTAGCGTTGACCGGGATCACATCTCGGAAACCACGAAGTGGACGATCAATTCGAACGACATTTCCATTCCGTGCAACGTATTGAGCGAACGATTTCCTGCGTTGAAGTTTCTCGGCGATCAAGCCCGATTTCGAGGTACGATCGATTGGTGGCAAAAGAATCATCGCTGGGAAACATCGCTGCGTGGGGATTTTCAATCCGTGGACTTAGCCATGGCTTCGATGCCGTTTGGAAAACCCATGCAGGGCCTCGGAACTTTGAGCATTGGCAACGCAGTCATCAGCGACGGAGTTTTTCGAGAATTCAGAGGCTTGCTCACCGGCGATTCATGTACCGTTGACACCGAATGGTTGGATGCAACCACGTCGAGTTTGAAACTGCTAACGACTGCGGAACAACCTTGGCGGCAGATGGGACCTTTCGCTTCCGCAAGTCGATTGGGGATTCGATTTGCATTGGACGCGCGCGGGTTGAAGTTGACGGGGGCAACGCCCCCTCCCCCCGACCAAAACTGGCCATTGTTAGCAGCCTATGTGGGTAATAAACCGATCGCTTGCGATGAATCAACCATCGTTCCCTTGCAAATACTGACCAACGCCCAAGCTGTGGTCTCAAAATCCAGCAACGAACTTCAGCCTGCAAGAATCGCAAGTGGTCGAAGATAATGGCCGTGGCCGAAAACCGTGGCCGTGGCCAAAGACCGTGGCCGAAAACCGTGGCCGACGACCGTGGCCGACGCTGCTAGCGTCGGATCGGATGCTAGCAGCATCCGCCACGTCGGCAACCAGCATGCGTTATTTTCCAGGTTCCCACCAACCATCGAGTTTTTTCTTGAGCGCAAGGACCCTGGCATTATCCGAATCCGCAAGATTGCGTTCTTCCATCGGATCGGTATCCAACTGATATAACTCATTCTTCTCCTTCGATTCTACGCTTGGATTCGGCACAATCAGTTTCGAGTTGCCATCAATCATCCACCGCCAGCGCAAGCTCTTTTCGGGAACATCCAGATCGTTGGAGTTGTGTGTAAAGCACTCGCCGAAGAGAGTCTTGCGCGATTTGACTGCCGCTTCGTCCAGCAAATTGATGCCAGGTAGCGTCGTATCCACCGGTAAGCCCAACGCGCTGCGCAACGTCGGCATCAGGTCGATCGACTGAGCCAAGTCGTCTGACATTCTCGGAGCAATTTTCTTCGGCCAATGGACCATGATGGGGGTTCTCAATCCGCCGTCATACTGCGACTGTTTGGACTTAGGCGCATACCGTGTATTGTCAGGACTCTGAATCCATCCGTTGTCGGCAAGGTAAACGATGATCGTGTTATCGAGTTGGCCACGCTCTTTGAGACTAGCCATCAACTGCCCGACAGATTCGTCAAACCATTCGACCATCGCCCAATACTTCGCAATGTGGATCGAATCCGTTTGGCCTTGGTACTTTTCAAGCAATCGGTCTGGTGGCGTGTGCGGATCGTGTGGCAAGAGTGGCGCGTACCAGACCATGAATGGACTCTTGGCAGCGACACACTTATCCAAAAAAGTTGTGATCGGTTCCATCGTTTTGCGTCCGATCACAAGCCCATCGTCACCGTGTCGTCCACCCTTGGTCATGCCATCGGTGAATCCGCCACGCGAGAAATGCCCCTGCCACCATTTGCCTGTTTGCAAGGATTGGTAGCCATTTTCTTTTAGGAGTTTAGGCAGTGTAACGCAAGACTCCAGGTGTTTGTTCATTCGCTCTCGCCCCTCTTGGAACTCGGGTGAGCGATTGAAGGCTGCATTGGTCATACCAGGGGGTACGGGTGGATCGTTGGAAGTGATCTTGTGCTGATGGGGATACATGCCAGTGATGATGCTGGCCAAACTGGGGCAGCAAAGACTAGATGTCACGTAACCGCGGCGAAACGTCAGGCTGTTTTGAGCCAACCGGTCGATGTTTGGGGTTTGAATGATCTTGTGACCCATGAAACCATAGTCGGTCCAGGCGTGGTCGTCGGAGATGATCATGACGACATTCGGCCGATCGTCGGCGTGTATCGGGAGTATTCCAAAACTCAACAAGCAAACAGAAAGAAGTCTGGCTATGGTTTTCAAAATGAATTCTCAGAAGAAGGTAAACTGCGAAGTCCAGTGACAGTCACTATCGTAATCCATTTGGTGTGGGTCGAGCAACTCGATAGGCGACCGGCAGATGGGGTGAAATCATGGAAAGCCGAGTTCAAGACCGGCAAAACTCGTTCGAGCCGGGGCATGGCTACTTCAGCTTCGTTCCGGCAACTTCTTGTAAATCAGCTTAATCACTGCCAGCAAGGGCTCCCCAGAGGAAGTCGCCGATAAGAGTTTTAGTTGGGCCGATTGATTCCGCCGAGTCGCTTTAGCTGATCCTCAAGATCCTGAATACGCCGTTCGGCAGTTAGTCTTGCGGATAGCTCGGCATCAGCTCGACCACGTTCGAAGTCCGCGCGATCTTTTTCTTTGTCGGCCCTTAATCTTTCCTCCCCAGCCCTCAACCTTTCCTCCTCAGCGTTCACTCTATTCGCTTCTGCTTCAGTCAACAAAAGATCGCCAGTGGCGGCATCAATCAGCAACAAGTCGTGGCCGCTCAGTCGAAGGTTGACACCAAGCGTCTCACATTTCAATTCGTCGGC
>JAYTVM010000449.1:0-13426 GCA_043743995.1 Pirellula sp.
TGGTGGACGATATGCCTGCGTACTACACTTGGCAAATGGAACAACAGGACATTGTTGACTTCCATCGCGCAGATGAATCCACCGCCGACCGTAAATCCATTTACGACTAGTGCTCTGTGACTGCTTGGCAATAACCGAAAGTTTTGAAGACTTTTAAGACTTTCGCACCTCGGCCAACCGCAATTCTTAGCCGTAAGGCGAGGGGCAGTTTGAAATCTACCTTCAAGCTGGGTGGCAAGCTCTGAGGCTGTGATTTTTTCGAATCTGAAGAAAGTACCCATCACGCTCCGCGTGATGTTGCCTCAGAAACCAAAGGTTTTTGAACTTCGAAAATCACGCGGAGCGTGATTGGTACTATAAAATCACAGCCTCTCTGAGGTACGAAGGGCGTGGTGAATCGCTAGCGTCATTTGACACACTTCCCACGCCCATCGCTAAACGCTTTGGGCGTGCCACACAGCGGGCATTGGCAATATAACGATGTTCCCAATCTCTTGCCGCTCGCCCTAAAGATTAACGGGCTCGTTGTCGTTGTTGACTAGTGATCCGTCCGTAATCAAATATGCTTTGTTTTCGTGATCGAGCGTCATTGTCGAGCGTCATTGTCGAGAGCATGTCCGAATTGCCGAGGAAAATGGGTTTCAGCCAAGAGTTGTCGGAGTACTTGCATCGGATGGAAACGGTAACCGTAGCGGTCGATGTCGTAAAAACAATCGGTGTGACTGTGATGGTCGCGTTGCGAACACCGGTTGTAACGAGGCGCGTGGGGCAGACAGAAGACTAATAGGCCGGAGCATGGAGGCTGTGATTTTATGGTACCAATCACGCTCCGCGTGATTTTCGCAGTTCAAAAAGCTATGGTTGCTGAGGCAACATCACGCGGAGCGTGATGGGTACTTTCTTCGGATTCGAAAAAATCACAGCCTCAGAGCGTGCCACCCGTGCCACCCGTTGTGGCACACCCGATCGGATCTTGGTATTGACACAATGAGTTGCTTTTTTCTATCGATGGACTTGGCCTAGGAGGGCCAGACAGACCCAATCACTCAATGCAAACGGACTTCAAAACATGAAAAAATCGAATTGGCTACCTCTCGCCGCAGGAGTATTGTTGGCTTCCGGATGTGGAAAAAGCCCAGACATTGCTGGCACCGATCCAGCAACCGCTACAAAAATTGCCAGTACCAAAAACGGCTCAGGCCTAACAACTCCAAGCGATCCAAAAGAAGTAGTACGACTCTTTTTGGATAGCATGCGACAAGGCAATGGAGCGCAACTCTCGTCGTTGCTCTCGTCACTGGCTCGCGAAGAAATCAAACGAAGGCAGCTCGAGATCGCTCCCCTCGGTTCGCCGTTAGCAACCTTCCAAATCGTCGAAGCTGCCGAACAGGACGGTGGCATGCTGGTTTCAAGCACATGGACTGAGCCCGAACAAGCTGGTCAGCCCGCGACTGAGCTCGAGGTGGTATGGGAATTGCGCAAGGAAACAGAAGGCTGGCGAATTTGCGGGATGGCGGTCGACCCAAAGAACGGTGACGAAGTACAGATCGTGGATTTTGAAAAACTGGAGCCAGAGCAACCGACGCCAGACCCACAATGGGTGGCCTCGTTGCCGAATGCTCCTGGTGCGAACGTAGGAAATGTAGGAAATGCAGGCGTGCTTAACGCCAACTTCCCGCCAAACTCCCCTCAAACAAACGTGTCGGTCCCAAATAACGTTCCTGCAGGAAATTTTCCGCCCGCAACGAACTATGGGCAGACTGCCCCCTATGGACAGGCTCCCACCGGCAACTTTCCTCCTGCCAACAACGCCTTACCGCCAGCCGCCGGATATCAGCCGGGCAATCTGCCGCCGTCGAATTATCCAACCAACGCTCCGCAAATCGGATTGCCACAGCCCACTGGCCAATTTGGGAATTCAACCTTACCGCCTCAGAATCTTCCAAGCAATTTTGCGTTACCACCGGCCAATGAACCGAACCAAATTCGGCGCTAGTTCACGTACTGCAATCTGGTTTTGAAACCAGGTTTGACGCAAAATAAACTCTCCCAGCCCAAATAATCACTGAAATCTGTTCTTTCAGAGAACTATTTGGGCTTCTAAGTCCAAAGGGAAGGCCTTCATGGCTTGACCTGTTTTGCTAGAATCCTCTATCTTTGGCACCCCGCCGAAGATGTTTTGGCGGTTGACTACTTTTCCACCACATTTTGATTTGAATTTGCTGAGGGGGCACCCTGTTATGGCTTCTATTGAGGAACGAGTGATCGACATCGTTGCAGAACAACTGGGCGTCGAAAAAGACAAGATCGGTCGAGATACACACTTTGTAAACGATCTCGGGGCAGACTCTCTGGACACTGTTGAACTAGTGATGGAGCTAGAGGAAGAGTTCGATATTAGTATCCCAGAAGAGGCTGCAGAAAAAATCCAGCGAGTGGGTGAAGCTGTTGATTACATCGAAAAGCAACAGGCTTAGTCGAATAGCAACAGAGTTGATATCCCCCTTTCTAGGATCGTTTTCGGACAAAGTATGAAACGTCGTGTCGTCGTGACGGGGCTTGGTTGCGTTACGCCCCTGGCTTGTGAAGTCGATTTGCTCTGGCGGTCCGTTTTGGAAGGCAAGAGTGGAATTCATCCGTTAACGGTGATCGACACGACGCGTCACAAAGTGCGTTTCGGTGGCGATGTTACGAATTTCGATCCAGGTGTGACCGTGGAGGCAAAGGACACGAAACGGCTCGATCGTTTTACCTTATTTGCCATGTTTGCTGGCTACCATGCAGTCCGCGATTCCGGTTTGGAATTCGCCCAGGAGGATCCATTTCGCTGCGGGGTAATTCTGGGTTCGGGCATCGGTGGTCTCAATGAGATCGAAGAACAGATGTTCAAGCTGTTCAGTCGCGGGCCAGATCGCGTTAGCCCTTTTACCATCCCAAAGATGATGCTCAACGCCGCAGGGGGAAATCTTGCGATCCAGTACGGGCTAAAAGGTCCAAACTTTGCCGTCGCGACTGCATGCGCAAGCAGCAACAACGCTATGGGCGACGCCTTGAAAGCGATTCAATACGATGAAGCGGACATCATGATAACCGGCGGAACCGAAGCGGCCATCACGGCGATGGGTGTGGCTGGTTTTGCAAACATGAAAGCCCTCTCGACCCGCAATGATGAACCAGAAAAGGCCAGTCGACCGTTCGATAGCGACCGCGATGGATTCGTGCTTAGCGAAGGCTGTGGTACACTTATCTTCGAAGAATATGAGCACGCAAAGAAACGCGGTGCTCGCATTTACGGTGAGATTTTGGGTTATGGTGGCTCGTGCGATGCAGGCCATATCACCGCCCCGGACGAACAAGGGCGTGGTGCCAGTCGAGCCATGCTCAACGCCCTCCGGGACGCGAAGCTCGATCCATCTGTCATCGATTACATCAATGCCCATGGCACAAGCACGCCTCTCGGCGATAAAGCCGAAACCGTGGCCGTGAAGAGTGTCTTCGGTGAATCCGCTCGTACAGTTGCCCTGTCAAGCACGAAAGGCCATTTAGGTCACGCTTTGGGTGCAAGTGGAAGTATCGAAATGATTTTGACCATCCTTAGCTGCTATCACGATGTGATCCCGCCTACGATCAATCTAGACACTCCTGACCCTAACTGCGATCTGGACTACACACCCAATCGAGCTCGGCAGATGAAAGTCAAGATCGCGATGAACAACAGCTTCGGTTTCGGCGGTCACAACGCGACGGTGATCTGCGGCAAATTGGAGTAGCAAAGCCCATCCGTTCGGGACTTGCCCCCGACGCCGTGAAGGATTTTATGCAGCGAAAACGTTGGGTTACGTTGGGTTACGTGGGGGCTCGTCCCCCCGCAACCCTGTTTTGGTGTACTAATAGTGAGCAAGTTCCCTAGCTCCCGCTCCCTATGGCTTAGTCCGCCAAAGGCGGACTAAGCTATAGGGAGCGGACGTGTCGTCGTTTCGTTCCGCGTAAGTAGGGCACCAAAACGGTGTCCGGTCGGGCCAAGCCCGAGCCGGACAATCAGCCTCGAAAAAGTCCTTCAGGGCGTTGGGAATTTCCTATGGTAGGGTACCCTCTGGAACGGCTCCCGAGTGAGAGCAGACCGCTGAGGCGATCGAGCAAGCCTTGAACAGATTTTGAACATGCGTTTCCCCACGCAGAAACCCCAGCAGGAACGCCGCCGTAAACGAATCGCCAGCACCCACGGTGTCTAGGACTATTGTCGGTATTCCAGGCTGTTCGACGATTCCCTTTGGAGTCAGCAGCACAGCTCCCCTGGCTCCACGTGTCATGACGACTAGGTCGAGATGTTGCGTGTCGAGCAACTGCTTAAGCAAGACGTTGGGTTGAGCGGTCGATGCAAGGCCACAAGCGGCGCACACGTCCATCAGCTCGTCGTCGCTGAGCTTCAGGATACTGGCTAGCCGAATGGACTCGCGAATCATTTGGCTATCGAAGTAGGGCGGGCGAAGATTGATGTCCACGACCCGTGGAATGCCCGCTCGACGTGCCTTTTCCAGGCCCCGACGAATGGTGCTCCGCGATACTTCCGAACGTTGACCAAGCGTTCCAAAGTAAACGGCGTCCGCGTCCGCGACTCGCGATTCCAACCCATGGTTCCACGCGATCCGATCCCAGGCCGAGTCTTCGTGAATCGTGAACGTCGGCTTGCCAGCCTCGTCGAGTGCAACGCCCACGGTGCCAGTGTGCGCGCCAGGAATGACTTGCAGCAGGCCAACGTCGATGCCATATCCCCGGAGAATGTTCATGGCTTGGCGACCATGCAGATCCTGTCCAACCGCGCTGACCATCGAAACGTCGGCTCCGAGAATCGCCGCATGGCAGGCGAAGTTGGCAGGGGCGCCGCCGAATCGCTCTCCATCTCGGAAAAGATCCCAAAGCACTTCGCCCAACGAGATGATTTTCGGCCGTTTTATTCCACTATCCAAAATCGTATTCCGTTCCGTCCAAAGGGCGTCATTTCCGTGCACGCCTCAGTCTTGCTAACCCGCGATGGCGATGTCCAGCTCGCCGGTAACGGAAATCGCTAAAAACGATAAATTGATATTTTCTTCGCTCATTATATCGCGCCGTGGATGGGTCGGGTGCTACCAGTGCCAAGTCACGGAGCGAACATGTTGAGGTACAAAACCGTCGCGAAACGAGCGTCGGCTAAAAATTTCTTCCAGGAGGGCAACCGTGGTGACAAATCGCTGGTAGCACTGATAAAACGGCATTAGTGGAAGTACGAATATCGCATTCAAATCACGTCGACGATGATTCGAAAAGTCGAGAATGAGCAAATATTGAGTCAGGTCGCCAAGCAAGTACAGGAAGTAATATAAGAAGGTGGCGTTGATAAGATGGCTTAGGCTGTGCGAGCTCACCAACCAAGTAACGTAAACCCAAAACCAAAGCGGTAGCAATAGGTTAAAGAACCAGCGTTCCACGAACAAAACGAAGTTGCCCAAGCTAAAGTGCTTGTTGAATGGGTTTGCCATATCGATGTGCTTACGAGACTTGAAGGTAATGACAGCCCATTCCCATCTTCGTCGCTGTTTTGTAAGTACTTTCCAGGACTCTGGGACATCGGTAAAACAGTCGGCATAATGAACAAACTCAATTTTGTAGCCGAGTTTTCGAATCCTTAAAACCATGTCTTCATCTTCGCCAGGGCCAACGTCCCATCCCCCCATCCCCTTGATCAATGAGGTGCGAAAGGCTCCGAAGGCTCCGGAGACGATTCCTAACATTCCAAGTCGTGAGGTGACAATTCTTCCAAGAAAGACGGAGCGCAGGTACTCAAAAGTCTGTAGACGGGTCAGCAGATTCTTGTCGCTGTTGCGGACACGAACGTTTCCCGAGACCGCGCCCACCCGCAGATCGTGAAGTGGCTGAACAACATCCCACAACGCATTGGGTGCCAATTCCGAATCGGCATCCAGAATGATGGTGATCTCACCGTTCGCGTAGGCAAGCCCCGCATTCATCGCAGACGATTTGCCACCGCGGCGTTTCGAGATGACGATGACGCCGGAGTGCTCTTGAGCAAAACGGCGAGCCTCGGACGCCATGTTGTCGGTGGAGCCATCGTCCACCACGATCAACTGCATTTTGGGATAGGTTCCCCATAGTCGATCGAGCGTTCCACGCAGGTTGTCGCCTTCATTTAGACCCGCGATAATCACGGAAAGCGAGGGACAATAGCGAGGTTGCAGAGTAGACGATTCCAAATCCTTGCGAACTGGCAGGCAGCGACTACCAAAGTCCACAAGCCATACCAACAGAGCGGTGCACCCATATCGCAATCCGTCAAACATGGCGAGTGGCAGTATTAGCCACACGAGTTCATCGCGAGGAATCGACGAGAGCCAGTATGTCCATTCGGTCCACATGGTACCCATAGACATTGACCTCCTTCCCCATCTCCAAAGGAAAGCGGAGTTGGCAGTTCAAACAGCAGCCAACCTGAACCGTCACGTCCCCTTCGTACTCACAGTGGCCGCACGTATACTGGGATCGGATCATCTCAAAGTCCGCTCCGGCGACCAAACTACTTTGTAAACATTTTGGGCACTGGATACTGCCTGCCTTTTCAAATTTCTCTGCATGATTGACATGTGCGCAGGCGAAGTGGTGTATCAGGTCTTGGTAATGAAGATCGAATTCGCCGCACTGGCTGCAGCCAGTTCCAACGCTACAAACAGCATCGCATTCGGGGCATGTTCGAGCTCGTCGAACGAGTTGCTTGCTCAAAACCCCCAATTCCGTCCATTGATCTAACGTGCTGTAGGGGAGGCGGGTTTCAAGCCGCTTCGACTCAGGATCGATCGTCGGTTGCAAGTTGCGATCACTAAAAAGATCGTCGACAACTCCTTGAAAAATCAAGCCTACCTGGAGTTCGCCAGCTTGGTAAGCGACTCGGCGCAGATAAGCGTTCACATAGCCTGTGATACCGTCCGCTTGTTCGATCCCAATGACCCAATTCCTACTTGGTAATTGTTCGCGATCTGGAATGCGGACCGCCATGCCCCCAAGGCTGACGTCGATCGAAGTTGCTTGGCATCGGCCGCCGATATCTGGTGATCCATTCGGCAAAATGGGAATCGCAATGACGGACCGCTCGGTAAAGAAGCGAATGTGGCGCCGACGATTCTGTGCGGCACGCACGGAAGCGCGACGATCGTTGACACTTGGTCCAACCTGTTGTTCCGATAGCGACTGGAATAAGGCTCGACGGCGTCGGACAACGGCTTTCCGGACGGCAATCGTCAGCGGTGCCGAAGAAAATCGATCCGCCGCAATGCAATCCGTGTAGCCGCGTTCCAGATAGGACAGGGCTGCAAAATCCGATTTTTCGAGCGTGAGAACGATGGTTGGAATAATTGCCAAGAATCGCTTTAGCTTATTGAGTGCAGATTCGCTGGCTTCTTCGAAGACGGATTGTTCAATCAATATGGCGTCAAAACGGTGGACGCTTTCTTCCAAGATTGCGACTAAATCTTCCAATTTGGCAAATGGCGTAAATAGAAACTCGGCGTCTTGCGAAAGTGTTGTGCTGACAAGAGTGGTTCCATAACAGACATGGGCGATGCGAAGCGTCTTGCGTGCTGCCTCGCCTAACATATGGTCTTCGGACTTTCCCTCCTCATTGGCGGTTGCCATCCAATCCACTGCGTCATCGCAATCCACTAAGCCTTCCACTTGCTGGTTCCAAAGGCTGCTCCGAAGTTCGACCATGCGAAGGCGTCGCATGATCCCCGCTCCATTGGTCTCAGAGCGATTGAGACAATCGTCGCTCCCGTCCATCATCAACTGGAGATGTTCGATAGCGGTTAGATCGTCGGTAATGGTTAGTATCGGCGGACAGTTCGCCGACTGCACGAGTTCGTTAAGTTCAAACGCGACTTCATCGAGTTTTCCATCGGTGCGCAATAACAGGCATTGAAAGTCGTCCTGTTCGAGTTCTTTTATGGCTGCATGCGCGTCTTGGCAATGAGTTAAGCTCCAATTCAGCCCTCGGTAGTCCAAGAACTCACTATGCAAAGTTCGGGCGGATTGCGCATCACTATCGATATAGACCAGTCGCATCGACTATGCTCCTTCATTCGTTGAGTGAAGTCGATACTCTCGTTCCGGAGTCGGATTAGGGACCCTGAAAAAGAACCTCGGTAGGGCTAATTCAGCGTGTATCCAAGAAGAAAGATCGGCCTGGGATTCTGAAGTGTTGGCACTTTGCAAAACTTGGACGGGAACAACGTGGACGCGGACCAAGCCCTTGAAAGCGCGGTAACTTGCGCGCAACGCTTGAGGCGGCGCGGCCAATTCCGGCGAAATCCGATGGACACGAAAAGCTTGCTTGGCCCCAAGTGGTACCACGATCAATTCTATCGTGTCATCGACCTTGAGTAAGCTAGCGCTATGCTGTGGAAGATAGACAACACCCTCCACAGAACCCGCTTGCAGAAGTTCCACAACCGGTTGGCTCGGATCGACGTATTCACCAGCGTTGCACTTCCGTTTGATGATGCGGCCGGCGACGGGAGCAACGATCCGGGATGCGTCGACAAGGGATTCGATATCCGCCAATTCAGACTGGATCTCAAGTATCCTGATTTGCTCCGGCTTTAGGAGTTCGTTCGCGTTATCTACTGGCAATAAACTTGGCTCCAAAGCCGCAATTGCCGCGCGAAGATCATCATTCTGTTTCTTCAGTCCTTCGCAGGTAAACTTAGAAGCAAGATATTCCACTTCGGAAACGGAGTTGGAACTTCGGAGCCTTTGATTGCACTCAAAGACTTTGCTCACTTCTTCAAGTTTTGTCTGCTTGTCATGGTACTCGCTCAACAGCTTGTAGTACTCTGCTCGTCGATCCATTTTGTCTGCCACGCGCTCTTGGCTTCGCTCGCGAACCTCGGCCATGCGGACGCACAAGTTCGACAGCGCAAGTTGCAATTCGCTCCGGATCTTTCGCATGTTCATTTGCAACTCGCGCGTATCGACGACGGCGAGCAACTGTCCCTGTCGAACGAAATCACCCTCCCTGACTTCCACGGTTGCGATCCTACCGGCGGCTATCGGGGCAACCTGGATGACTGTTCCTTCGATTTCGCCATAAGCTTGATATCGTCCGAGCTCGTTCCAGAGCGAATAGGAAATGAAACCTACAAACGAGAAAATGACGCAACTAATGAACCAGCGTCCCTTGGCTTGCTTCTTAAGGGGGCCTGATTTCGCAATCCCGTTAAATGACGGTGTCATGCCCCGCAAATTGGACGAATCCCCCGAGGTGTTGTTGGACTTTGGAAATCCAACACTTCGAGCTTTCTCCAAAGGGGGTCGAACCGAATTCGCGATCATAAAGGATTGAATTTGCCAGAGTGAGTGCCTTCAATAATTTAAGCTCGTAAAAAATAGGTCGTATTCTGACAATTCAACTCATCCGTCTAGAGATCGATTAAAAATGAGGAAGTCGTGTCGTTGCAAGCCCTATAACCGACACCGTCAGTCTAGTGGCGGTTCAACTCCAAGCAAACAGCGTTCATCGGATGGCTTCTCCGCGAGCATGCGGGACGCAATTTCACGTCAGTATTCCAGGTTCATAAGGAATTCAGCAATCAGCCAAACCATTTCTGCTGCCAAAAGCAGGATAATGATCCATTCCAGCTTGTGCCCATAACGTGCATCGCGAAACTCACCGAGCCGCTGGCTTGCCATCTCGTAGACATGTTCGAAAACTTCAATCTGGCTATCGACCGATTCGCCGCGAGCTTCGATGCGCGTCTTTTCACGCAGCTCTTCACCCAACTTTTGTGCAACGACCGAAAGTTGAATTCCGGGAAGAAGCAAACGCGGTTCAATCCGCACGTGACGCATGCGTCTTTCTAGCGTCTGCTCCATGCGGTTCCCAAGGCTCTGACTCCGCATTAGATCCTGATCCGTAACCTGAAAGGCCAACCGTCGATCTTGATTCAGTTCGGACCAACCGGCCTCAATTTCGGATTCAAGCTTGCGAAGTTCCTTTTCGAAATAGTGGAATTCAACGAGCGCCATCAACAATGGATTTATCTGATCGCGGTCGCAACGAAGTACCACTCGACCGGGTCGCCAAGTGACTTCGGCTGCACGCGATTTGACCATCACACGTGGTTGCATCGAAACCATATCGACTGAGTCAAGCCAGCTGTTTAGACCCTCGGGTGCCGGTGAGCTGCTGCCGGCTGAATCCAACGGCAGGATCATCACTTCCATCGATTCGAGCGAATGTTCATCTTGAATCGAGATCGAGGAACATATCGCATAACGAAGCGATGGGTCTGTGAACGTCATCAAAACGGACGTTCGAGCATCCATCGCGACAACTGGGTCAATTTGTTCTACAAAGCGGACACGACGTAAATCGAAATCGGAAGTTGGATTGGCATCGAGGTTAACCAGCGGCAAGGGTGGCTGACTCATTCAATAGCCCTGTAGTCAATCGTCCGAGCAATCGACAAAGGAGATGCCTTAGCAGCTTGTTCTTCCATCTCTGCCGTCAGCCATTCGGCCACGTAGTCCGCAGAGTCGAGCACGCCATTGAGTGTTGAATCAAAAAGATAGTCGCCGACCACAAACAGGTGCGGATGCTGCTTGGGCTCTGGAAGGTGTCTTGAGTCCATGTCCAACGGTGGCAATCCTCCAGGCAAGCCGTTGACCGAACCAATCCAACGATGCACACGTCCCTCCAGAAATAGCTCTCGTCCATGGCTTAGTGACGATGGTAAGGAGTCGAGAATGATCGGGATCAATTCTTTGTCGCTACAATTGCTCAACGTTAGTGCCGCTTCACCGGCAAGCAGCCAGCCGAGGACGCCCGACGTATCGTTGTCGTTACGCGACGACTCGTCATACAAACAGCAACCGCCGAAAGCGTCCAACATGAAGTACGAGTCTTGCAATTGACTTCTCCAGAACGGCTCCTTGAACAGCAGAGTGACTCGAAGATAATGTGCCGGGTAGTCGTAGTACACATGATGCCGATGCATCGCTTCTTCTAGGAGTTCTCCACCCCATTGGATGGCTGGCAACCAGTTGTTCGGTAGTGCCACGACGACGTAGTCGTACTCCTGCGAGGTCTGTATCGCATCTTTCCGCGAGACGACGCGCAGGCTTGTCTTCTCAGCTTGTTCGACGCGAACAACCGGCTCCTTCAACCGAATCTGAGCCGATATTCTCGCGGCCAGTTCCTTAGGAAGTTGCTCGATCCCGCCATCAATGGTGTAGAGACTCATGTATTCTGGATGATTCATCAAATAATTCTGCAAGCCGTAGTGCGCATTGGTTTGATGCGGCTCAGTCGCCAGATCGCTGTGCAAAAGCGTCTGGAGGTAATAGCGGGCCGTCTCATCAGGAACGGACGCGAGGAGCGTATCAAACTTCTTGTTCAGCATAGGGTCATTGACATGGTCTTGCCAATCTGAATCGTAATAGGCGCGGGGACTCATCCAATGCCTGGCTTGCTCATCAAAGGCTTTTAGTGCAAGCCAAGTCTTGTCGCCGAATGCTCGACGCGTATCCCCCAGGTCATGAAGAATATGGTCACCCATAATTACCGACGAAAACGTAGAAATCCCATTCAAGGCCCTAACAGAAAGTCCCAATTCATCGATCATCTCTCTCAAAGGATCGTCGCCGATAGCCGAGTAGTCGTATAGTTCTGCTGCCCCCGCTTCGTAGGCCGCGGGAAGAACTGAAAACTGCTTCGATTGAATTTTTCCGCCGAGTTGCGGACCAGCCTCGTAGATAGTGATTTCGAATGGTACGGTGCATCGTTTCTGCAATTGGTAGGCCGTCATCAACCCGCCTGGGCCGCCGCCAACAATCGCAATCTTTATCTTCATAACTTGGACTATTCCACTTTCTTGGGTGCCCACGGTGGATTGAAATTTTTCACGCCGAGACACTTTGGGGTGTATTTTGATTCAGAATCACACTTTCTCCAAGTAGGAGTCTAAAGACGTACCGACGGCATGGGGTTGTTTTCCACATTCCTTTTTCTAGGAAGCCCAAAAAAACATGCTGATCTTCGTGCGGAATGAGGGTTTGTGGATGATACGCTGCGCTGCGACGTGTGCAGATAGAGGAATAACCAGTCACCGCCCCCGACGGTGGCATCGGTTATTTGCATGTCAGACATGTGCCCAGCTCGGTCACTTGTGGACGAGCGAGGCACTTCGCGCGTAGGGCTACTGCAAGACCTGAGCGAGGGCCTCGCTCAGCCACAATCTAGACATGGTGTTCCGCCGTTTGGAAACAAGCTCGAACCTTCGCTACCAGTTGAGGAGTCGTCAGTTTATCTGCCGTCTCGACGAGCAGAATGTGTTTACGCATCTCCTTACCGGTGATCCGCTTGTCCAACTCCCCTTTGGCTTCTCCTGGTCCAAGAATAACGATGCCATCCGCGTGCTCAAACTGCTGAATGACTTGATCGTAATAGGTATTCAAGTGATTCGAAAACTTTCTATCTCGCTTGTCACCAGCGACTACATCTTGAGAGCCGTGAGAGGAACCCGATCCTGATCCACCCGCATCTCGAACGTGCTTTTCCACGTCCGATTCGATTTCACGGACCACTTCGACCCCATTATCAAAACTGACTAAAATCGCCTTGCGATGATCGATCCAAACACCCATTTTACTAGCCACGATCACACTCCTTGTTCGAAGAGACTATTCGTTTCTCATACCAATGCTGCAATTTGCATACCGCATTGATTTGCAACGAATGCGGCTTGAGAAGCGTGGTGATCTGTGCGAATCTGACAATATGGCACGCGGATGTGCCGGAAGTGCACAATTCTTCATCGGGGAGTCATAAAGTTCCCCTTGCACGGGTGTAGCGGAACTAAGATCCATCGCTCATTTATGATCTCGGTCAGGTCGCCGTTTTCCGGTAGGGAAAAAACCGTTTTCCTATCCCCGTAACTCAGCCAACCACGGATTGCTATGAATTTGCCATTTTCGCGATACTGAACTTCGTCGACAAGCAATCGTGCTGCTTCCCACTCCGACCATGAAGTTCTTGAGGATGCGAATCCGTTCTACCGTCCGCGACTCAGAACTTACACACACTCGCTCAGCCACAAATTCCGCGGAGAGCGAAATGGAATCTCCGCACTCCACATGGCGGTGTTCCAGGAAAATCCTCCCGATTCGTGAATTTTCTGCGCATGATTCTCTGCCGATTCGGCTCTTGATGAATAGACACTCCCGTTTCTATACCTGTTCCGGTTTGTGCGACCGACGCGTCGAAACCGATTTTCAGTTGGTGACTCAGGACGGTTAGTCCTGAGTGAGTTGCACCATTGGCGAATCTTGGTCGAGAATGCAAGGCGAACGAGCGGCCCCGAAGCAAGTGGCGGGCAGCCCG
>JAYTVM010000450.1:0-3795 GCA_043743995.1 Pirellula sp.
AACCGGTGTGACACTCACAACCGGCAGTACGGTCACCGCGACAGCCACGGTCGATTTAGGGGCTGGGAGCTTTGGCTCGACCTCTGAATTCGCCGGAAATATCTTGGCGAATCAGTCGAATCTCATGGTCACGGGGACGTACACAGGGACCGGAGTTGACAACCGAGCCTTTGCTGGGCTTGGCTTTCGACCTGATGTAATAATAGTGACGCAGCCTGGTTCTGGCACTTCGACACCTTCGTACATACGTACTTCCGCGATGGCAGGCGATGCATCCAAAAACATGTACGCGGCGACAGCCCTTCAAGCCGACTTCATCCAATCACTCGATGGCGAAGGTTTTACCGTTGGTACGAGTTTGAATACGAACAGTGCCGTCTACCATTGGATAGCGTTTGGGGCGGGCGACAATATCGACATAGGACTCTACACGGGGAACGGTAGCTCGAAAACTGTCGCGTCGCTTGGCTTCGCGCCAGAAATGGTGTGGTTAGCGAATGCCAGCACCTCCAGTATGCGTTGG
Organism: Pirellula sp.; assembly: GCA_043743995.1. Classification (GTDB taxonomy): domain Bacteria; phylum Planctomycetota; class Planctomycetia; order Pirellulales; family Pirellulaceae; genus JBKCUI01. Next base: position 524 of record JAYTVM010000450.1, read on the forward strand.
GAATCCTCGCAATCGACCAACACCTACGATTTCTACACTGGCAACTACAGCACGGCTGGGATTGCCGGGTTGACTAGCGATGGATTCAGTGTCGATAGCAACGCATCAGTAAACCAGAACGCGACTTCCCTTTACTACGTTGCCTTCAATCAAAACTCGAATTACTTTTCTCTCGGAACCTACACCGGCAACGGGGCCGCCAATCGAAACATTACCGGTGTCGGTTTTGAGCCAGAGTTCGTGATGACTCGCGAACTCAACAATTCAAACTGGGCTAACGTTAAAACGGAATCATCTGGATACAACACCGATGTTACCGGCAACTTTATTGGTTGGAGTCAGACAAGTGCCGGTTATATCCAAGCGCTGCAAACGGACGGCTTCCAAGTCAGCTCCAATTCGGAGGAGAATGGATCGGGATTGACCTATGGCTACTTTGCCTTCAAGCAACACGACGCACCGTTGATTGTCGATACGACTAGCGACACCAGCGACGGCACCGTGACTTCGATCAACGCTCTCCGAACCAGCAAAGGTGCTGATGGAAAAATCTCGCTCCGTGAAGCAATTGCCGCCGCAAATGCGACGCACAACGGAACGATCATCGACGCAATTAACTTCAATATTGCAGGAGCGGGTATCCAAACCATCACAGTCGGAACGACTGCATTGCCCACCATTACTGATGCCGTGAGCCTCGACGGATGGACGCAGTCGACGTATAGCTCCACCCCAGTCATTGAACTCAACGGCAACAACTCGGGCACAACCAAAGATGGATTCTTTCTCTCCAGCGGTAGCAGCGGCAGTACTGTTCGAGGCTTCATCATCAACCGCTTTACGGGCCATGGCATCGAGATTAGCTCGTCCAACAACAATGTCATCGAGGGAAATTGGATCGGTCTGAACAACACTGGCACGGCCGCGTCGGCGAACGCTCTGCGAGGAATCTATGGGATCAACAGCACGGGACTCACCATCGGCGGAACGAGTGCAGCCAGTCGCAACGTGATCTCGGGCAATACGCTGCAGGGAATCTATTTCGATAACGTTGACACTAGCACAATTCAAGGCAACTACATCGGTACCAACGCCAACGGTACAGGCGACATTAACGGTTCGACAGCCAATACAAGCCAGACGGGCTTGGTGCTTGTCAACGGCTCCAGCGGCAATCAGATAGGTGGCACGTCTGCGTCCGCTCGCAACGTAATCTCCGGTAACAATCACTACGGGATCGAGATCCAGACCTCGACCTCGACCAACAATTCCGTACAAGGCAACTACATAGGCACGGACGCTACCGGGCTGGTAGCACTTGCAAATGTTGGCGGCGGCTTTTCGTTTTGGGGGTCCGGAACCGGGAATATACTCGGCGGCAACGTCACAGGTGCCGGCAACGTTATCGCGGGCAATGGCACAAACGTTTTAGTTTCGAATGGTTCAACCAGTGCAATCATTCAAGGAAACTACATCGGTGTCGGGATGGACGGATCAACGGCACTTGGTGGAGTTGGCATCGTCGTCGATAGTATGGTCAGCACGACAACCAGCGGAACACTGATCGGTACTGATGGAAACGGCGTGAATGACGCAAACGAACGCAATATCATCTCAGGCAATAGCGATGGTATTCTCATCTTGGCATCGGGAACGACAACCACCACCACAATCGCAGGCAACTACATCGGTACGAATTCGACCGGAACGGCAGCCGTAGCCAACACCGGCGACGGAATTCGGATTCTTGCAGGAACGAGCACTACAGTAGGTGGCTCGACAACGGCCAGGCGGAATGTCATCTCCGGTAACGGAGGTGACGGCATTCAGATCGACGGCGAAAACACAGACGGGAACACGATTCAGAACAACTACATCGGTATCAACGCAGCCGCCACCGCCGTGATCAGTAACGGCGGCTATGGCATTTACATCACCAGCGGAGCCGACAATACCGTCATTGGTGGCGTCAGTATGGGCAACGTTATTGGTGGAAACACGCTGGGTGGCATCGCCGTCGATGGAGCAACGTCTGGAACAATTATCTACGGTAATTTTATCGGAACCGATGCCGCCGCGACGCTCAACCTCGCTAATCTGCAACATGGTATTTTGATCACCAATTCGGCCACCAACAACATTGTCGGTGGTACGACGGCAGGTGAGGCCAATGTTATCGCCAATAGCGGCAATGGCTCTGGAACCTTTGCCGGCATCTATGTTGCTACGTCCGCCGGAACCGGCAATGCGCTGGTCGCGAACTCGATCTACGGTAGCTCGGGAATTGGAATTGATCTCGGTGGCCTTGGGGCGACGGCCAACGATACACTCGATCCCGACACCGGTGCCAACAATCTGCAGAACACGCCAATCATCACAGTCGCCACGACCAATGGAACAGACACGGTCACCATCAGCGGAACGTTAAACACATTGGCAAATCTCACGGGAGTCGCCCTCCACTTCTACGCGACTCCGACGGGGACGGCAAACAGTCGACAAGGAAGGCGCTATTTGGGCACGACCACCGTGAATACCGACGCCAGCGGTAATGCGACCTTTACCAATATCGCACTTTCCGCCACCGTCGCGTCCGGCGAGTTTGTGACAGCGACGGCCACCGTTTCCAATAACACCTCTGAAATGTCACAGGGTCTGTTTGTTAACTCAGCCCCATCGCTGGACAACACGAGAAGCCCAGCCTTAACCGCGATCAATGAAGACGCAGGAGCACCTTCCGGTGCGGTGGGTACCCTGGTTTCATCCCTCGTCGATTTTGCGACTCCCAGCGGTCAAGTTGACAACGTGACCGACGCCGATTCTGGTGCGTTGCTGGGTATTGCTCTGACCGCTGTCGACACAAGCAATGGTTCGTGGCTGTACTCGATCAACGGTGGTACGAACTGGACTGCTGTAGGAACGGTAAATAGTTCATCCGCACTTTTGCTCGCGGCTGACGCTAATACTCGACTCTACTTTCAACCGAATTCCAATTACAACGGCACTCTGGCCAGCGCTATCACGTTTCGAGCCTGGGACCAAACAACCGGTACGAATGGAAGCTTAGCGGATACGTCTGCTAATGGAGCTAGTACGGCATTCTCGACGCAAACCGATACGGCATCGTTGGTCGTTAACGCCGTCAATGACGCTCCGGTCTTGGACAATACCGGAAATATGACGCTGACGACTCGCACGGAAGATCAAACGACCAACAGCGGCGATACGGTCGCCAACATTATTCTCAGCGCCGGTGGCGACCGAATCACGGA
>JAYTVM010000451.1:0-50071 GCA_043743995.1 Pirellula sp.
CTCAAGGAATCCGCAGCCAATCGCAATCGCAAGTTCATTCGAGGCCAAAATGCCGCCGCTGGCTGCTTCGTCGGTAGCTGATTTCGCAGGATGGTTGAAGAAAGTAGTTTGGGCATGTCTCTCTGCGGCGATTCTCATGTTTGCGTAGAATTAAAGGGAATCAGTTAGTGAGGTTCCGACTACGCTGACCGCCCGTCGCGGAGCGGACGGGCCTACGGTTACGCACCCAATCGGATCGGCGTTGGGAATTCCAACACGAATTTCGTCCCGCGGCCTACTTCGCTTTGAACAGCGATGCGACCACCGTGGGCTTCGATGATCTTGCGGGCAGTCGGTAATCCAAGCCCGGAACCTCCTTGCTTGGTCGAGTAAAACGGCTCAAACATTCGCATGGCTGTGATCTCGTCCATGCCACACCCTGTATCGATCATGTCCACGGCAACCCCGCCCGGCACGATGTAAGTCCGGACCAGCAGCTCACCACCATCCGGCATGGCCTCCATTGCATTCTTGACAAGATTAAGCAGCGCGGCTTGCAGCGAATCGCTATGCAACTTGATGAGGGGAAGATTCGGATCAAGGTACTTCTGCAGCCGAATGAGGGATCGATCCGCTTGAGCTTGATACAACAGTAACACCGATTCAATTTGATCGTTGAGCGAGCCTGGTGTCATTTCCAAATCTCGCATTCTGGCAAATCGAAGAAAGTCACGTAGCAAGTTATCAAGCCGGTTGCACTGTTGCCGAATCATGTCGACCTTGGAAATGGCGCGCCGTTGACCAGGCCACTGACTTTCCTCAAGCTCCTCACAGAGTAAGTCCGCATTCATGTGAATAACGGAAAGCGGATTCTTGATCTCGTGTGCCAAGGAGCCAGCCAATTCGGCCAGTTCATTGTACTGCCGGCGCAATTCGTCGATCGTTTGTTCGTTGTCATTGGTGCGGAACTCGCCCATCATGGCATTCAGTTCTAGTAGACGTATCCAACGGGGGCCGTGGTAGATTGCGATCCGCTGAATTGTACACGCCTTAATCCATTGCAAAAATCCATTCTCAGTGAGTGTGTTCCCAATAATCCTGGTTCTTCCCAGATGTCTCGGTCAGCGTAACTTTTTTGGCTTTACCGAGCATTAGGATTGATCCTAAACTACAATTTGGAGGATCCTCTTGAAATTACAGCTCGACTTTCGCGTTTGAGTACCTCACGAAATGAAGAATTCGGCAATCTGTCGAGGCTTGGCTTTTGCGCTCGGCCTCTCGTTATTTTCAGGCTTTTCCTTCGGCCAACCGTCAGCCGGAACCAAACCTGACGTCGGAATTCTGGAGCACAAAAACGATTGCGTCGCGATCCAAAATGTGACAATCGTCCCAGAACCAGGCAGGATTCTAGAAAAAGCCACCGTTGTCGTTCGTGGTGGAAAAATCGTTGAAGTCGGTGTCAACGTATCCATCCCTCCAGAGGCCCAAATCATCGACATGACTGGAAAGATGATTTTCCCAGGCTTTGTCGATGCAGGTATCGAATTCGAGGCACCTCCGTCCGATGCCAACAAAGGTACTCCGCATTGGAACTCGGAAATTACGCCTGAACGCTCCATGGCAGAAGTAATCGCGGCCAACGAAGCCACGATGGCCAAGTTGCGAAAAGCAGGTATCACGGCAGCACTGGTCGCTCCTCGCGACGGCATTATCAAAGGAACAAGCGCCGTACTGCTTACCAGCAACCAATCGGCCATTGATGCCATGTTGAAAAGCGATGTCGCTATGCATGTCCGGTTGACCGTCTCGCGTCGCGGTCGCGATTCCTATCCAAGCAGCCCAATGGGTGCCGTTGCACTAGCCCGACAAACTTTCCTCGACGCACAGTGGCACTCCCAAGCTTTGCAAACGTATCGCGCGCAAATCGGCCTCGATAAACCAGAAACCAATTCTGCGCTCGAAGCTCTGAGTCAACACATGTCAGCAGGCAAGCTCGTGATTTTTGATGCTTTGAACGAACAGTATGCTTTGCGCGCCGATTCCTTTGGCCGAGAGTTCGGTTTGAATGTCATTCTTAAAGGTTCAGGACAAGAATACCAATTACTGGACAAAATTGCGAAACTCAATCGAACGGTCATCGTTCCCGTGAACTTCCCAAAACCACCCAACGTCGCTACCGCCGATGCAGCTTTAGATACGGAATTGGAGGAGCTGACTCACTGGGAACTTGCACCCGAGAACCCAGGACGGTTATCAAAAGCCGGCGTGAAAATCGTACTAACATCCAGCGGGCTAGCCGATCCGAGTGAACTGATACCACAGATTCGCAAAGCTATCGCACGAGGGCTCGACAAGACTACTGCCCTGCAAGCCATCACAACATCGCCGGCTGCCCTGCTCGGTATTGATAATGAGTGCGGTTCCATCAAACCAGGAGCTTGGGCCAATTTGGTCGTGACCAACGGCGACCTTTGGGAAGACAAAACTAAAATTGAAGAAGTTTGGGTGCGAGGCGAACGACCTTCAACCGCTTACAAAGTAGATTCCAACATCGATGGGAAATGGCAAGTGACGCTCAGTCCAGGTGCGACCACTATCGAAAGCCGACCTACGCAACTCTTTTTAACACTCTCCGAGTCGATCAAAAAGATCGCAGGCAGTCTTGCATTGCTCGACACACCAAAAACGATTGTGCCCGATTCGAAAGTCTCAACCAAGGAATCTCCGGCCGATCCCGCGATAGCAAAACCAGCTCAGACTCCCACCGAGCCAATCAAAAAAGAGTCCGACGCTGCCACTGAGATACCTTCGAAAATCGATTCCGTTGCGATAGATGCCAAGGCCGAAAAGACGATCGAAAAATCTGAGCCAGTTGCAGAAGCAAAGAAAAACGATGACAAGAAAAAAGCTGAGCCAAAAGGGACTGCAAAATTCAAGTCGCCACGCTGGGAAGATCGCACTCTCACTGCGACCTTTGCTATCAATGCGCTCTTCGACGGACAATCGGGAGTTGGATTTCTCTCCCTAACACTCTTGCCGTCATCGACCGCTGAGTCCCAAGAGATGCTGATTGGAACCATCCAATGGGCCGACGGGCAACAACAGCTTGTCTCTGCCATTCGAATGAAAGAAGAGCCCAAGGATGCTTCGAAAGAAAAGGAAATAGTCAAAGACGACAAAAGCAAGGACGAAAAGAGCAAGGAAAAGAAGGACGACAAGTTGCCCAAGTCGATTCTCTCGACGGTACTCTATCCTCCCGGTATCCAAGGTCGAAACGGATTGCCAGAACAGCCTGACTATGTTTTCTTTCAAAATACGACGTTGTGGACTAGTGGTCCAGATGGAATACTCAAAGACGCCGACATGATCGTGCAGAGAGGGATGATACAGAAAATCGGTATAGACCTCATCGTACCTGAGGGTGCGACAGTTATCGATGCTTCCAAATGGCAGCTCAGTCCAGGTCTTATCGATTGCCATTCGCATATGGCCACTGACAGCGGAATCAACGAATCCACGCAAGCGGTCACAGCAGAAGTTCGGATCGGTGACTTCATCGACGCTGGGGATATCACTATCTATCGCCAACTGGCAGGTGGGCTCACGTCAGCCAATATATTGCACGGTTCAGCCAATCCCATCGGTGGCCAAAATCAGGTAATTAAACTTCGATGGGGAGGCACCTACGACGATTTGAAGTTCGCCGATGCTCCGGCGGGGATCAAATTTGCGCTCGGCGAAAACGTAAAACAGAGCAATTGGGAAGGGCCGAAAACTCGCTATCCTCAAACTCGAATGGGGGTTGAACAACTGTTTCGCGATCGATTCAACTCAGCTCAAGCGTACGACGCGGCTTGGAAAAGCTGGAATAAAATGCGAACTGGACTGCCGCCACGTCGCGACCTCGAGCTCGATGCAATCGCTGAGATTCTTCGCGGCGAACGCTGGATCCATTGCCACAGCTATCGGCAAGACGAGATCCTCGGCTTGCTGAGGGTTCTCGACGAATACAACATCAAGATCGGATCCTTGCAGCATATCCTCGAAGGTTACAAGGTCGCGGACGCCATCGCCAAACACGGCGGGACAGCATCCACGTTTTCCGATTGGTGGGCGTTCAAAATGGAAGTCTATGATGCGATCCCATATAACGGTGCATTGTTGCACAGCCAGGGGGTCAACGTCTCCTTCAATTCCGATGATGCGGAATTAGGGCGTCACATGAACCATGAGGCCGCAAAGGCGATCAAGTATGGCGGTGTCGAACCAATCGAAGCACTAAAGTTCGTCACTTTGAACCCAGCCAAGCAATTGCGAATCGATTCCAAGGTTGGATCACTAGAAATTGGCAAGCACGCGGATATCGCCGTTTGGAGCGGCTCCCCGCTCTCAACGCTGGCACGCTGCGAGCAAACTTGGATCGACGGCCGAAAATACTTCGATCGTAAATCCGATGCCGAAACGCGGAAACGTGACTCTACTCTACACCAGTCGCTGGTTCAGAAGATTCTAGACAGCGGCGAAGCGGCGGGAGACAAGAGTTCGCTCGCAGACGACCCATCTAGGTTGTGGCCGAATCATGATGAATTCTGCCATCACGGCCACGATGAATCGGACCACGCAGAACACGACTAATCGTCCACGACACTTAGCCCAACCAATGAATCAAATCCTAACATCCCCATGAAAACGACCACTCTACTGACTATTTGGGTTCTTCTTGCATCAAGCCTCATTGCATCAAACCTCATTGCATCAAACCTCATCGCCTCTGACCAAATTCCTGGTGGACCGCAAAAGCGGCCCATTATCATTCGAAACGCAACGGTGCACACCGTATCCGGCGAGACCATCCAAAATGGTTGCGTTCTATTCAAAGATGGAAAGATCACCGAAATTGGCGTTAACCTATCTTTTCCCGGTGATACCGAAACCATCGAAGCCAAAGGCCAACACGTTTATCCTGGGTTGATGGATTCCTATTCCCACATTGGACTCGTTGAAATCGATTCGATTAAAGCGTCGATCGATACCACCGAGATTGGTAACATTAATCCCAATGTCCGAGCCGCAGTAGCCTTCAATCCCGATAGCGAAGCTGTCCCGGTTGCTCGAGCGAATGGCGTGCTCGTCTCTGTAATCGCCCCCAATGGAGGACTCATTTCCGGACGGGCGGCAGTAATGGTCCTTGACGGTTGGACCTGGGAGGGCATGACACTGTTGCCCGATGCCGCGATGGCGGCGTCCTGGCCCCGTTTTGCAGCCGCTCCCCGTGGAAGACGTAGCGGGGACGCCGAAGCCGCTCCAGCCACCGACAACGAACGACTGGGACCGCTGCACGATCTGATGCGCGAGGTCAAAGCGTACGGATTGGCTAGAAGCAAAGCACCTAAAGAACAGCCAATCGATCTTAGGCTTGAAGCTATGCTACCGGTTGTCGAACGCAAAACGCCAATGCTGATCCAAGCCAATACGACGAAGCAGATTCAGACGGCGATCGCCTTTTCAAAGCAATACAACTTAAAACTGATTTTGATGGGCGGGGCGGATACGATGCAATGCGCCAACTTGGTCAAGGAGGCGAAAGTTCCAGTCGTCGTTGCCAGTGTCTACCGTTTGCCAAGCAGACATGATGCTGCATACGATGCGGCTTACACTCTACCTGCCCAACTTCACAAAGCCGGTATTCCGTTCTCGATTGCAAGCGACGGTCGTTTCGGAGCGTCCGGTGTTCGCAATCTCCCCTACCACGCCGCAACCGCTGCCGCCTTTGGCTTGACTGAGGAGCAAGCGTTACGATCCATCACACTCTCGCCAGCCGAAATCTTCGGCGTGTCGGATCGTATCGGTTCCATCACCGTTGGCAAAGATGCGACGCTAATCATCACGGATGGCAATATATTGGAAACGCCAACACAAGTTTTGAAAGCCTACATCCAAGGCCGACAAGTTGACTTGTCAAGCAAGCATACGCAACTGAATGACAAGTACAAAGCGAAGTATGCGCAATGAAGGAAGGCGGAGTAAACGAGCAAAAAAGCAAAGGAGTAACGGAGTAAGTGAGAAATGCAGTACGAGGGAGTATGAGGAAGTAATAGGGTTTATTTTGACACTTGTCGCCGATCGCCAGGATGCAGCCACTTGGAATGCAATCGTTTCCGTTGGCTTTACGCCTAATGGCACTCACTTTGCAATTTCTGAGCCTCAATGCGCTAGCATGAGGGCCGGATTCGCAAGAGATTTCTAGCCTGCCAGCCCGCACGCTTGCGCGTTGCGGCTTAAAGTGAGTGGCATTGGGCTTTACGCCAGCGGGACGGCATCTGACAGCTACAAAAAGTCGTCTAAAGTGATTCCCCGCAGAAATCCATCCGGCACGGCGAAGCCGTGCCGGACGGATTTCTGCGGGAGGTCTTGCAAATGAAAGGTAGCTGTCAGAAGTGCCTCCGCCGATTGAAATCCGACGGAAGGCTGATTTGCCAACGATCAGTGCGAAGTGTCTTTATTTTGAGCGTCTGGGTGCGCTTGCAAGGAGCGCCCTGAGTTCCTTGGTTCCTATGCGAAAAAATCGTTTGCGTCAAAATACTTAGCACCGATGCTGCGAGCAAAGCCAGCATCGCTGTCCATGTCCCCTACCATCATCAAATGCTGCAAATCCAATTTGTGTTTGCGAATCAAGTAGACACCCAGGCCCGGTAGCGGCTTTCGACAGAAACACCCAACCGGAAAAGCTGGATGAGGGCAATAGCTCACCTCAGCAATGGGCAGGCCCAGCAATTCCACTGTTCGCTGGAAAGCGCCTTCGGCATCGGATTGACTCAGTTTGCCAGATGAGACCCCGCTTTGATTGGACACAAAGAAAAGCAAGTACCCGTTATCAATCCAGCGCAACAATGTCTCTCGTCGGTTCGGCAATATCACGACGTCATCCGCGGTTCGAGGATATATCTCACCGCTTCGCGTTGTTCGGATGGTCCCGTCCACATCGAGTAGCAATCCCTTTTGGATATGGCCATTAGGCGCACGACGACGGAAAGGGATACGATCAATTGCGGAGAATCCTTCATCCCAATCGGGGTGTTCTAAGGAGTCTTGCCAACGTTGCAAGGCAATGGGTGGCGGCAAATTGGAATCCTGCTTAGTCAATTCCTTCATCTCCACAGGTCCAAGCAATCGATCATATCGGTCTAAAATGCGATGGACAATATTCATGCGAGCATCGTCGATCGATGTTTCTATGAATCGGCAACGGACAGGAATCCCTGCCGAATGCGCGATGCGAACCACAGCTGCCCTTGAAATCCGGGTCGAATAGGTATTGTCGAGTACGACTCTTTTTTGTCCCTCGGCGACTAGCTGTTGCAAAAGTCCAGTCAAGTCGTCGACTTTACCACCGATCACATCCCGATTCAATCGCGTGTATCCACAGTCGACATAGGACTGTACCAACTCGGTTTTGCCTGCCCCTTGGATTCCCATGAGCAAGACAATTTCGGGGGATGCTCCTGGGCCTTGATTGGAAGTCAAAGACGGGAGGCCTGCCGGTTTTTCTGTAGGCTTAACTGCAGCAGCCGCGTCCGGGTCCGCTTCAAATGAATACTTGATGTTCAAGGCGGTTCGGTCGCTGATGTCCAGTTTTAATTTGGTGGCTCCGATCGATGACAATAAACTCGAATGCTTTGTCGCACCGACTAACGGAATTACATTGGGGGCTGAGTTGAGGACAGCAGCCAAAGCGATTTCGTAGGGTGTTGCGTTGTGGCGTTGTGCCAATGGGAGGAGAACTCGGTTTTTCTCAAGCTTTTCGACTTTGGCATAGCCTCCCAAGGGACGATGAGCCAAAAAGGGGATGCCGAGTTCTTGTGTCAGCAGAAGCATGCCATCTGTCGCCGACTTGCGTGCCAAAATACTTAACTCACATTGTACGGACGCGACTGCAAAGTGCCGCATGGCTTGACGAACCTCGGCTGGGCCAACATTGCAGAGGCCAATGTGCAGGACCTTGCCGGACTTTTGGAGTTCGGCAAGTACCGACAGTGTTTCCTCAAACGGAACACGAGGGTCTTTGGCATGCAATTGGAGTAAGAATAGCTGTTCGGCCCCAAGCTCGAGAAGACTCGCATCCACAGATTGCCGGATGTGTTTAGGGGTTCCATTTGGCAGCCACTTGCCTGCGGGCCGAACCAATCCGACTTTGGTAATGATCCGTACTTCGTTGCGCGGTCCTGGCCAACTTTCGACGGCATGTTTAGCGAGCTTCTCGCCATAATGAAAGTCAGAATTCTCAATGCAATAGCTGTCTGCTGTGTCGAGCAGTCGAACCCCTTGGTCGAGCGCCAAATGGATTAGATTCGTTGACTCGTCCTGTGACGGACGTCCCTCGGTGGATAGCCGGAGTAGCCCAAGCCCCAACGGGAGCTGCAAAGAACCGAAGATACCAAATAGAAGTGGGTGAGAGACAGTCATGGCGAACAGTTTAACAAATCCTCCTCTCTCGTTTAACCCCGATCATTTGGTTTGGCACTACACCTTCGAAATAGGATTTCATTGCTGGCTGACGTACGGATCGGTCTTAACGGAACTTGAACCAAAACAGTAGGGATTTTGGATGAGCGAATGTTCACTACAGATTGAGACAGTCAAATCGAGATTGACGATTTCGAAGAATTTTTCGTCGCAACTAGCGGAGCTTAGCCGATGGAGGATAGTGAGTTTGAATTCTATCGATTTTGGATGGAATGGATCTGCTCATCCCCCAACCCTGGAAAGAGGAACCGATGCGAACGATCCGATCGACGATCCTACTGATCTGCTTCTTTTCCGCCTCGAGCACTTTTGGGCAAGAAAACGCCCGTGCGTTGAGTTCTAATATCGATGGAATCTGGGGGTTCCAAACTCCGAGTCAATACAAGATCTTGCCCAGGCCTGCAACCCATTCGAACAAAGGACAACCGAATACGAACCTGCCTGCGGCGGGCAACATTGAATCTAAGCCGATGCAGCCCTACGCCTATGGTTGGTTTGGTACGAAATCGTCACCGCAATGGTCGCGCCAGTTCGGTCATCAAAAAGCTTACACACAGTGGACGCTTCGGTAGAACGTGAAAGGTTGTGGTTGCAGGTGCGATGCGTAACGAGCCAGGCGATTCGCTCGTGGGGGGCATGATTTGAACTGAGCGAGGGCCTCGCTCAGCCACACAAATCCAGCGGATCAGCGAATAAGTTGAATTACCAAAGGTTCGCGGAACGATCGCCAACATTAATACTTGGCTTGGTATGCAACCTGCACTACATTGTTAGTTCTGCCAACCGAGAATTTTTGGCAGATCACTAATCGCTAATCGAGAGGAATTGAGAATGGCCGCAGAATTTACTACCGAAGGTTTTGATGTTGACGTTTTGGGAGCCGCCACCCCGGTTCTCGTCGACTTTTGGGCAACGTGGTGCGGTCCGTGCCGGCAAATCGCTCCAGTTATTGATGAACTTGCCATCAAATATCAAGGAAGCGTCGTAGTCGGCAAAGTCAATGTCGAAGAGCAACCAGACCTCGCCCAAAAATACGGAATCAATGCGATTCCGACCTTGTTGCTATTCAAAGGTGGTGAAGTTGTAGAACGATTCCAAGGCGTTCCCCCTCGCAGCAAACTCGAAGCTGCTTTGGATTCTGCCAAGGCGTAGTTGATGAAACGCTTACGCGGGATCTAGCGCGGTCGTGTTGCGTTCTTGTTCCCAGCAGGATCGGGCTGCTGGGCTTTCCTGGCGCTCGGTTGGTTCGTTGCTGCAGGTGGCTTTGTCTGTGTCGTCGGGGCAGCCGCCTTGGTCGCAGGTGACTTGGATGCTTGTTGAGGCGGGGCTTTCGTTGCCAACAAATCCTCTAAGGCTTGTTCCATATCCTTGCTAAAGTGGGATGTTCTTTTTGCAACCTTGCCATCTCCATCGATCAAAATGGTGACCGGAACGCTTAGCACACCCAATCCTACAGCCAAGTCGCTCTCAAAGCCACCTTGCTCTTGTACATGTGGCCACGGAAACGACTTGCTGTTGGCTAGGAATTCTGTAGCGACCTTTGGCTCGGTGTCTAAGTTGACGCCTACAATTTGCAAATTCTGCCGTGCGTACTTGGCTTGTAGCTTGCGGAGTTCTGCCATGTCCTCCTTGCATGGACCACACCACGAAGCCCAATAGTGGACCAAGATTGGGCTCTTTGCCATCGTTTTTGTGTCGATTTGTTTGCCGTCAAGAGTCTTGCCGGCTAAGCGGAATTGACGACCCTCAAGACTTAGTCGTGCAATCGCTCCAGCTGCCTTTTTGCCTTGAATGGTTTGTGAGAACTTCGATGCAACCCGACCGTACCACTTTTCCGCTTCCGCTTCATCACCTGCAAGTTCATGGTTCAATCCGATTTGAATCATGGCATCGGCTGCGTCGCTGCTCTCCGGAAAGTCTCGAGCAAACTCCTCTAGGTTTTCCATGTACTCAACTTGGAGTTTCGCGAAATCGACTTTGTCGCGCACGCTTTTCAGCGTGTAATCGGTGCTTATCAGTCGATAGGCGACATATGGGACCAGCTCTTTGCCCTTGGGCATATTGCCAAGTTGAGATTCCAGTTGACGCAACTTGGATACGCCATCGGGATATTCCCCTGATTGCGCCGCGGAACTAACGGAGTCCGCAAACTGTTTTACCCAGAGTTCCATCTGGTCGGTTCCCTTGTTGGCAATCACCAATTTTTGCAAGACATTTGCTTTGTCGTCGTGCAACTTGCTTCGATCGCCTGTTTCGTCCTTAAGCGCGGCATCGATCCTTTCGAGCTCGGTGAGAAGCCGTTGGACTTCTTGCGATAACCCACTTTCCGATGCGGAGTTTCCGACGCGGTTGCTAGCGGACGCAGGGAAGAACAGCCCGCTGTCAGCCAACACGGAATCGCTGCTAATGGTGCGAGGGAGGTCAGCCAATCGCCATGCGTTTCCGATTTGAACAAGCGTTCCGACCATCAGTTGCTGGCTGGTCCCGTCGTTGTCGACGATCGCAATCACGTTTTCGTAGGCCACAATATCTTGGGATGCACCCTCGGTACCAGCCGGTACGATTCCCGGTTTGTCGGCGGCGAAATGAGCCCACTTGGTGCTGACGCTGATCAGCTTTTGGGACTTGGCAAACTCGGCAAAGCCTTTCTTTGCGTTTTCCAGTCGGGTGGTCAACTGATCCCCTTTGTCCTCACCTAGTCCGAGCATCTTTAACTCGGCATCTGAGACTAGAAGCCTTCGGAATCGTTCATCGTCTCGCAGCTTGGTCGCTTCGACGATTTCCATCGTCACTTCTTCCGCCGAAATAACTTTCCATTGCTCGATCTTACCGTCTTCGTTTTTATCGAGTCCCCAGCGAGTGCCGGCCGTACCTAGCCAACGGTATTGATCGGCGGCACCGTTGAAATCGCTGTCGATGTCTCGATAGACTTCGATTCCGTCTTTGAAGTAACACCATTGATCGACTTGGCGATCGTTATTCGCGTCCGCGAAACGGCGAAGCGGCTGACCGTCAGGGCTGTAGATCACAAGCCCTTCGAAGCCATTTCGCGTCTCGTACTTGCTGGTGCAAGCATCGATGTCCTTTTCGGCTACTTTGTCGTACGCCACGTTGCTTTGACGCGGTGAATAGCTCAGGGCTTTGACGACTTGAGGATCGCGTTCAGCAGCAAAGCTCGCGGAAAGACAGAGAGTGCCTACCATGCTCGCCGTAGATACCCATCGAACGCTTGAAGCAATCCATCGTACCAATTGCGATTTGCTGACTTGACTCATTCACCTAGCTCCTTTTGCGTTCGATATTGGGGCGCCGAAACCTTACTCGACAACACCTTGCCTATCTGTATCGTCCGATCAATCGTTACACTTTGTGCAAGTCTGACAAAAGGACCGGTCAATTTTCTAGATTGTTTCAGAACCGAGTTCTCGCGGTTTTACCAAACCCCGCCACTTCCACATTTTGTCATTTCCCCAGTCCTCCGGCCATTCTTCCTCGTTCGAATCCGAGGCGAGTATAGCAATCGCGGCGGTTGGCATGGAAACAGGTTTTCCGCCAAGTTTGCTAGCTAATACTTCCATGCCAGGATTGTGCCCCAAGACCATAACGCATTGGCACGAATCATGGGCGTTCGCTCCCTCTTTTGCGACGGAAAGAATGGTGGTGTCGGAGGCCAGGTACAATCGGTCTTCGAGAACCACACGCGGGAGTACAAGCTGTGGATTTTCCATCTGAAGCGAAGTCCACTGCAGAATTATTAATTCGAGGGTCTGCTGAGTTCGAATGGCTCTGCTGCAGAGCACTAGATCTGGAAGATGCTCATGCTTGATCATCCAGTTTGCGACCGTGGGAGCTGTCGCTCGGCCCCGAGCATTGAGGGGCCGGTCTTTGTCGGCGAGACTTGAATCGTTCCAGTCGCTTTTTGCATGACGCATTAGAAGGAGATGTCGCGTCATGTAGGGGGCCTAAATTTCATCAGTCGTAGCCTAGGTTCTGCGACAAATAGCAGTTTGCGAAAAATGCGTTGATGCGAGTTTTGTTCCGATATGCGAACTGGCCTTTCAGGACTGCGAACTGGCCTTTTAGGTTGGTCGGGGGCTTGTCTCCCACCAACCTTGTTTTGGCGTACTAACCGCCGGAACTCGTGGGGAACGGGAGTTGGGACGCCCATTTGTAGTACACCAAAACGCATCCGACGGGGACAAGCCCCGAACGGATAGGCTAGCGATATAGTCTAACTCTATCGTCCGAAAAATGGCTGGCTCGGTTGGCCTACCTGCGGATTATAGTAACCGGGATTTGGTTGACCAGGCTGTAGGATTGGGTAATTTGGCGGCTGGCCCTGGACGAAGGTTCCAGGGGGTGGGCCGTAGCCAGGTTGCATTCCATTTGCTGAAAGCGGTACACCAACGGTTGGACTGGGCTGAATCGGTTGGCCGGGTTGCCCAGCATACGGATACGCTTGATAGGGTTGCTGGTATTGCTGGGGATACGGATTGTAAGCGTTCCGATTGGCACATCCAGCGGTCCACGCCAGGGTGATGCAAGTGGCCAAAACCATAAGTAATCTTTGAATCCTCACGATCGCCACCTCATTGCAACCACTTCTTGTTCCAATACTACGCTTGGTCGATGGTCGCAGAATTCTCAGCTCGGCGTCTACAGCAATTTCCATTCGGTCAAAAAACCGGTAGATTGCTCGCATTCTCGATTCTGCCGCTCCCCTTTTCACCAGCCAATTTCATGACACAGAACGCTCTTTGGGCCGTTTCTCCTATCGATGGTCGCTATTTCAAACAGACTTCAGAACTTGGCAAGTATTTTTCGGAAGCAGCTCTAATTCGGTATCGACTTCGGATTGAATCCGAGTACTTCATTGCACTTTGCGAGTTGCCATTACCGCAATTGAAAAGCGTTTCGCCAACATTTTTTCCGAAACTTCGCAGCAGTCTCTTTGAAACTTTTACGGAGGCAGACGCTTTGAGCATCAAGGAAATCGAGCGCACCACGAACCATGATGTGAAAGCCGTCGAGTACTTCATGAAAAGCAAACTCGACGAAATCGGCCTTTCTGAAGTAAAAGAATTCGTGCACTTCGGACTCACGTCGCAAGACATCAACAACACCGCGACGCCACTCCTGCTAAAGGAAGCGCACTATGCCGTTCTACTGCCTGCGTTGAATAAAGTGACTGAGAAATTGAGTGCCATGGCGATCGAGTGGGAGGCTGTCCCGATGCTTGCTCGAACGCACGGTCAACCAGCCTCACCGACTCGACTTGGCAAAGAAATCCGCGTCTTTGTCGAGCGCATTGAGCAACAGCTGCGGTTGCTTGAGCAGGTTCCGTTCTCGGCCAAGTTCGGTGGTGCAACCGGCAATTTTAATGCCCATCATGTGGCTTACCCAGAGCAGGACTGGAATGCCTTTGGGAATCGATTTGTTGCGTCCCTTGGTCTTCAACGCTCCAGTCCAACGACCCAAATTGAGCATTACGATAACCTGGCTGCCTATTTCGATGGCTTCAAGCGCATCAATACGATACTGATCGATCTTTGTAGGGACTTTTGGACCTATATCTCCATGAACTACTTTCGACAGCGGATCAAGGCCGGCGAAGTTGGCTCGTCGGCCATGCCACATAAAGTCAATCCGATCGACTTCGAAAACGCGGAAGGCAATTTGGGAATTGCGAACGCGCTATTCGAACATCTCAGCGCAAAGTTGCCGATCTCCCGGTTGCAACGGGACTTGACGGATTCGACGGTTTTGCGAAACATCGGCGTACCGATCGCGCACACGTTGATCGCATGCAATTCGACGCTGAAGGGCTTGAACAAAGTTCTTCTCAACGAGGCAGCGATTCACGCCGATCTTGAGGCGAATTGGGCTGTTGTGGCCGAAGCGATTCAAACCATTTTGCGCCGCGAGGGGTATCCGGAGCCTTATGAAGCGCTGAAAGGCTTAACTCGCACGAACGAGGCCATCAACGGGAGCACGATCTCGCAGTTCATTCAGTCGCTCAACGTCTCGGAGGCAATCAAAGCGGAACTGGTCAGGATCACACCGTTTAATTACACGGGGATTTAAGCATCGTGCGGTAAATTAAAGTCGTAGTGGATATTTAACAAGATCCACTACAAGTTCCGACAGTTATTTTCCGGACGATGCTAATGCATTTTGCGTGCTATTCCGCCTGCCCCTGGCTTCGCGCGATTCACGCCAACGGCTTTAACCATCGAATTAGAGGTAAGGTAAAAATACCCCGAGTAAAACTCGGGGGCATTTCACCGCCCATTCAGCGGTTGCCCGTTCAGCGGTTGATCGTCCAGGTCGTGCCTTCTTTGCCGTCCTGTAACGCGATGCCAATTTGGGTCAGTCCGTTTCGAACCGAGTCGGACATAGCGAAATCTCGTTTTACTCTGGCTTCCGCCCGCACTTGAATCAAGAGTTGCATTAGGCCATCCAAGACCTCCATTGTCCCGTCGTTGTTGTTCGACTGCTTCGGCGGCTTAATGAATACGCCAAGAATGGATCCTAGCTCCTTAAGAATGCTCATGCCGCTGACGAGCAACGCAATGTTCTCAGGGGTCCGTTTGGCGGCCTCCTCGAGTTGTTCGCCGTCGATGAAGCGATTCATCGACCTAGCTATTTCAAACAAATCGCCAGTCGCTCCGCCCGTGTTAAAATCGTCGTCCATCTTGGACAAAAACGACTCTCGCAACCGAACGACTTCCGTGATCGCTTCGTTTTTGGAAACTGGGGCAGTGAACGTGTCGCGATGCTGGTTGAAGGGCAACTGGGTTGCATCGTAGAACGAGAGCCCCGAAAGGCGTTCAAAACGCTGGATCAAGCGATAAAACGTCTCTAGAGAAGCGCCTGCTTCGGCCAGTGGTTCTTCGCCAAAAAGGGTTGTGGAGCGGTAGTGCGAACGCAACAGAAAGAAGCGGATGCGTTCGCCCGTGTGACGTTCGATCAGTTGTGCCAACCCGCCCGCACCCTTGCTGCGGGAGATTTTCGTACTGGTCGTGTCGGGTGGTTCGGCTGATGGAGCAACTGCCGTTGGAGCAACTGCCGTTGTATTTGCTTCAGCCTCATTGCGGTCGTTCTTGCCGCCGACTTTGCCTTTGGCGTCAGCCGCTTGCATGAGGCCGTTGTGGAGCCAATAGGTAACCATAGGTTGCCCGTGGCAGCAGCGGCTTTGGGCCAATTCGTTCTCGTGATGGGGGAATACGAGGTCTAGACCGCCACCGTGAATGTCGAAAGTCTTGCCCAAGATGCGGCGGCTCATGGCGGAGCATTCGATATGCCAACCTGGCCGTCCGAGTCCCCAGGGGCTTTCCCAGCTCGGCTCGTCCAGCTTGGCCGACTTCCATAAGGCAAAATCCCCAGGCGAACGCTTGCGTGAAGCGGCATCGCCACCGTCCCCTTGTTGGGAATCGGCTGAGCGGTTGCTCAAGCGTCCGTACTCATTGTCTTTCAAAACATCGAAATAGACGTCGCCGCCACTCACGTACGCGAAATCGAGTTCGATGAGTTCCTGGACGAATTTAATGATTTCGTCCATGTTGTCGGTTGCCCGGGGCAAATGATCGATTTGATCGACGCCGAGCGACTGAAGATTGGCCAAGTAATCGGCGGTCATGGCGGTCGCGAGTTGGAACATGGAGATTCCCTTTTCGCGTGACCGATTGATCAGTTTGTCGTCAACGTCCGTTATGTTGACCACCCAAGTCACTTCATAGCTGCAATATGCTAAAAACCTCTTGATCGTGTCGAAAATAACTGGACCGACCATGTGTCCGATATGGGCTTCTGCGTAGACGGTCGGGCCGCAAAGGTACATTCCGACTTTGCCAGGCTGCAATGTTTGGAACGGCTCTTTGTTTTTGGAGAGGGTGTTGTAGATTCGAATCGTGTTGGGTGTCACGGTGGCGTAGGCAATTAAGGTCAAGAGGACGTGAAAAAAGGAACGCTAAGTCTAGCAAATCCCCAGCAATCCGGGATGGTATGCCCCCGCCATTGCAAAGTACAGGTCATTTTCGCTCAAATCGCCCATCGAAATAGTTGCAAAAAAGAGCCTTGGGACGTCATACTCTGCATCGATGAAAACGAATGTGTCGAAACCTTAGTTACACACCTCGCATTGAACCATCGAAACCATGTCGCAATTTGACCCAAAGAACCCTCAAAATCCGTATGCCGGATCTGTTAACGCCAATACCCCAATCGGCAACCCGCCACCTGGATCTGCCAACGAAGGGGACGCAACCGGCGGAATTATCCCTTACAAAAACCCGAAGGCCTTGATCGCTTATTATTTGGGGATCTTAAGTGGGCTACCTCTCATCGGTTTCCCGCTTGGGATTGCAGCCTTTGTCTTAGGTATCCAGGGGCTTAGAGATCGGAATCGAAATCCAGTGATCAAAGGGAGCGTTCACGCAGGCATCGGGATCGGCTGTGGTCTGCTGTTCACGTTGGTTTGGGGTGCGTCGATATTGATGATCATTGTGGGGATCATTGCGGGTCTTGCAAATAGGCGATAGTCATTCGTGTGCGGCAAGTTACTCACGGCGGGGACCGTCGTGCCACTTTGGCTTGGCTTTTTTGAAGATAATCCTCGAGCGACTGCTCATCTGGGACAAACCTATTGGCACACGGTGAATTTGCCAGTTGGTTCAATAGTTCGTCGTTGGAAAGACCTAAGAAGTCCGCTCTGTTTTGGCCTTTCGTGTTAATATTCTTGTTAATAGGGAGAGGCTTGTCGTTTTCAGGATTCATCGATTGGACAAAGTCTTTCGTTAGTAATAAAGTCGACAAAACGTGTGGCACATCACAGAGCGATGGGGAGAGGCTTGGGGATTGTGGTGGTTGTTTCTAGCGATTCCCACGCCCTTCGTAACCTCAGGGACGTGCCACACGCGGGGGACACGCCACATGACTGTTCAGCCACATGACTACCGCTCGCTACAATGTCCGTTATCCTATTCTAAGGGCTATGCACTTACTGCACCATTCAATACTTTTTACTTTATCGACAGGTCCAAGCATGCGTTCCAAATTTCCGCTCGTTCGCACGCTCGTGGCCACAGGGTTTTTGTTGGCCGGTTCCAGCGTCGTTCTCTTTTCCCAACCGCCACGCGGAGGTGGCCCTCCCGGCGGCCAACCCAATGTCAATGATCCGTATGTGGGAATCTTGACCTCGAAAGGTGCCGAACCAGGACTGTTTCACGTCAAGTCCACCGGTGTGTCAACGGAACCCATCCGAAAGTCTGCGGTAGCCTTTTTAGCGGGCCTCACCGAAGAACAACGCGGACGAACCATCTATCCGGTCGACGACTCCGAATGGAGGAAATGGGATAATCGGCATTCTCCCAAACGCCAAGGCGTCAGTTTCAAGTGGTCATGAGCCCCGTGTTCATGGGCTCCGAACCGATCGAAGCCAAAGAAGGCAACTTTAAGGGAACAATCGTCCTGCAAGACGAGCAAAACAAAGGCCTGAAGTTGATCAAAGCCCTCAACGCCGAGCAGCAGTCACAAGCCATCGTGATGAACAAAAAAGATGGTAACAACAACTTATCCGAAGCCTACAAAGACAATATCGTGTTGGACTATGCCGGTATCCCCGCCTCAAAACTGGATGCAGCTCAAAAGCAATTGCTCATGGAACTGATCGAGGAATATGTTGGAAATATGCGCGACGGGCATGCCAAAGTTCGGATGTCCGAGGTTTCCGAACACTTCGATAGAACGCATTTCGCATGGATTGGCGGAGCGACAGCGGAAAGTGTCTATTACTACCGGGTGCACAGCCCGGTCATCCTCATCGAGTTCGACCACCAACGTCGCGTTGCACCCTTTCGAACAACAGAGCCGTCTCGGGATCATATCCATACCGTCGTTCGAACTCCCAACGGCAACGACTACGGCAAAGATGTCCTGCGTCAGCATTACAAACAGAATGCACATTGATGGGCTTTGCTCTATTTGGCACGGGGCCAACAATGTCGCCTTTTGCTCCGCAAAAGTGCGTTTTCTAGCCGCACTTTCGCAGAGCGAAAGGCGACAATACGGCACTGAGTATTATGGTGGAGTGAAAGACCAATGATGAGACGGGGCGATGCACTTCTAGGATTGATCGGAAACACACCCCTTATCCCTTTGTTTTTTGAAGCGGAGGGACGAACGGTTTGGGGGAAATGCGAGTTCTTGAACCCGAGTGGTAGTATCAAGGACCGATTGGCTCGCACCATTGTCTTGGACGCCGAAAAACGCGGCTTAATTCATGCAGACACGATCATTCTGGAATGCACCAGCGGCAATACTGGGATCGCGTTTTCCATGGTCGGGGCTGCCCGCGGCTACCGAGTCGCGATCGTTATGTCCAAGCGGGCGAGCGGTGAACGGCGAATGATCATTAAGCACTTTGGAGCTGAGTTGATTCTGTTCGACGAGCCGGGTTATCAAGCGGGGATTGAATTGACTCGCCAAATGGCCGCGGACAACAGCAATTATTTCCTGCCGTGCCAATTTGAAAATCAACTCAATGCGATGGATCATGAACATGAGACCGGCCCAGAGATTTTGAAAGACGCTCCCGGCCCAATCGACGTGTTTGTTACCGGATATGGAACAGGAGGTACACTTTCCGGTTGCAGTCGGTCGCTCAAGGCTGCCAGAAAGGCAACGCAAATATACGCCATGGAGCCCTCGGAGTCAGCGTTGTTGGCAGGTGAAGAAGCGTGTTGCCATTGGATCGAAGGGATCGCAGGTGGCTTTGTGCCGCCGCTCTTACGAGGCGTAGAAATTGACGGGACTTGTAAAGTCACCAGTCCGGAAGCGATTGAGATGACACTGCGTTTGAATCGAGAGTTTGGCTTGCTTGTTGGATCGTCGTCGGGAGCAAATGTAGCCGCCGCGTTGCATTACGCGTCGGCTTTACCAAAAGAAGCAGTTGTGGTTACCATTCTTTGCGATCGTGCCGAACGTTATTTCAGCACGCGATTGTTCCGCTGTTAGGCGAGCGGCAGATTGAAATCTTAGCGGCAAGGCGGTGATTTTATTCGCGATCGCTGAGCTATCGACCACTTGGCAACCGGGTAATAATGGGAACCGGGTAAACACGGGACGCAACTCAAAGTGTAAGTTTCGCCCTCCGCTCCTTGGCTGTAAATTTAATATTGTCGCCTTTTGCTCCGCAAAAGTGCGTTAACGAGGCGCACTTTTGCGGAGCAAAAGGCGACGATTACTCCACGAACCAGTGAACTGATTTGGTCCATGTCCAACGTACCCACCACGCCCGCTTGTCCGACGTCGCCATTGCCACCGTTGGACGAACTTCCGATCGATTCGATCTTGTTCGTTTCGTTTGGAGGTCCAGAGGGGATGGAGGATGTCCTGCCGTTCCTGGAAAACGTGTTGCGGGGCAAAAATGTGCCACATGAACGGATGCTTGAAGTCTCCGAGCACTACAAACAGTTTGGGGGCGTCAGTCCCATCAACGAACAGTGTCGGCAGTTGATTGTGGCCATTGAGCAAGAGTGCTCGCGCAGAAACTTGGATTTGCCGATCTATTGGGGAAATCGCAATTGGCATCCAATGCTGACCGATACGCTCGGCAGGATGGCCGGCGATGGACGCAAGCGTTCGATCGCTTTTTTTACGTCGATGTTCAGTTGCTACAGCGGATGCAGGCAATATCGGGAGAATATCGCAGCCTCGCAATCTGCGGTCGGCGACAAAGCACCGCTAATCGAAAAAATTCGGAAGGGTTTTAACCACCCAGGGTTCATTGCCGCACAAAAGGACTGTTTGGAACAGGCATTAGCCAAACTGCCTACCGAAGTGAGGAACGAAACGATTGTTCTCTTCAGTGCACACAGTAT
The DNA here is from genome assembly GCA_043743995.1 of Pirellula sp. Classification (GTDB taxonomy): domain Bacteria; phylum Planctomycetota; class Planctomycetia; order Pirellulales; family Pirellulaceae; genus JBKCUI01. The sequence continues at coordinate 20,382 of JAYTVM010000451.1, forward strand.
TCCCAAAGCGATGGCGGACAACTCACGCTATGAGGAGCAATTGCGTGAAGCTGCCAAGCTTGTGAGTCAGGCGGCTAACCATGGACCATGGGAGTTGGTATTTCAAAGCCGATCTGGTCCCCCACAACAGCCCTGGTTGGAGCCGGATGTTTGCGACCGAATCGAAGCGTTGCATTCCGAACGAGGGATCAAGCATGTGGTGGTACAGCCTTTGGGCTTCATTTCCGACCATATGGAGGTACTGTTTGACTTAGACCACGAAGCAGCCGAGGTTTGCAAGGACAAGGGGATTCAGTTTGTTCGTGCGGCCACGGTAGGTGTGCATCCGCGTTTTGTTGAGATGATCGTTGATTTGATCGAAGAGCGATTGAGCTTGGATACAGAGCGTCCGTTCATTGGCGGGTACGGCCCAAGTCACGATCTCTGCCCAGCCAATTGCTGTCTCTATCCGCAGGTGCGACGACCGTAGGCGACGTCGCTCCGCGACTCGCGGTTAGTGTATTTTCCGACCCAAAGCCCCGCTCCTTCTACAAAGCCTTCGTCTTGAGTTTTCGCTAGCTTGAGATGCGCTTTCTGTCGTTTATTTCTAATAGGGCTAGAGGCCGACAAAAAAATATCAGGCCACCGAGTGGCACGCCCAGAGCGATTAGCATTGGGCGTGGGAACTGTGGCAAATGTTTTTAGCGACTCACCACGCCCTTCGTACCTCAGGGTCGTGCCACCCAATTGAAAGGTAGATTTTAAACTGCCCCTTGCCTAAGTAAAGGGGAGCGAATTGAGGAATGGGGAAAACCCAGGCAGGTTCTATCGTGGAGGACATCAGTCGGCGGAGCGACTGATCTACGGCTTCATGGGCATGTCGCGTGGTGAGGGAAGGTTTTTACTAGCGCCCGGACCGGCGGGACTGGATTTACGTGGACCGGTTGGAGCATTGGCCGGTTGCGAGTTTTGAGGTAATGTGCCTTCGATGCTAATTCCTTGTAGATCCATTTCGCCAGTCTTAAGTCGAATGGCGGCCGATTCTACTTGAATATCAATTGGAAGCGTATTTAGTTGTGCTTTGTTAATTCGAGCAGGCTGTTGTTGAGAACCTTCGACTCGAACCGTATCGCTGATCGCCGCGTATTTCAAAGCGTTCGCAAGGACACTTACATCACCGGTTTCCGTGCTGGATTGCATTTGCACACGGCCGCTGGCTGCGATTTCCCAGGCGGCGTTATTGGCTGCCCCTAGATTTCTGTCAGGTGTTTGATTCCAACTCAGTCCAGACGCATCGAAAATGTCGAGTTGGTCCGAAAACAATAGGCTCTGATTGCGTCCAAGTCGATCGACCGTGTGCACGTTTAGGGCATCGTCCCATGAAGCTATGGGGCCGATTAGGGCTTCGATCCGTTCGTAAAAAGTCGCACTCCGACGTTCCATATTCCCCTCCATTCGCCCAATGAAGCTCAGATGGATACATTGCTTTACGTTTTCGGCGAACCGGTCGGAGACGGCTGGATTGGAGGGATTGGCAGATCGGGAGACTCCGCCGATCGGATTGTCATTTCCTAGGCGTCGACTCCATAATTCGCCCGGACCGTGACCTAGCCAAGTCTGCGAGGCAACCATGATGTCCAGTTGAGGTAATTTCAAATGCTCGATGGAACGGCGTTTCGAATCCAAGTCGGTTTGAACGGCTTGGATATCGACGTTGTCGTCCAATCGAATCATGGCTATCTGCGATTGTGGTGATGGATTGGCATTGTTGGCATTTCGCAACGCCACGGGCTGGTCCATGACTACCAGCATTTGGTTGGAACTTGCCTCGATATGCCATAGGGTCTTGGGGTCGGTTTCCATACGGCAGTTCAGTGTTACGCCACCGCCAAATCGGGCGGTTCGTCCATCAAACGTCATTCGTTTGCCCCACTGCAAGCGAGGTGGTACATGCCATCGGACACTATTGCCGCTTTCTTTTGGAACAGGTCGCGAAGGACTGAGTCCATTGACCGGCAACGGGTTACTGAAAGTACTGGGTAAGCTCACCAAATTCGTGTTGCTGGTTGGAGTTGCCAAGCTCTTTTGAAGCGCTTCTACGGGTATTACCAATTCCCCCGGGTGATCGATCCAAAATTGACTTTGGCTTTGTTTCAATTTGAGTTCGGGCGCCACGACCCAGCCGCTGCCCACTGTGACCTTGGCCGGCTGGCCAACAATTGTGATATCGCTGGCGTCGTTCTGCATTTGACTCAGTTGCAGTTGATCTCCTGTGATGGTGAATGGCCATGGGGATTCATCGGATAATTGGTTTTTCGTGAGCTCTATACTGCCTTCCAGAACCAAGTCCTCGACTCGATTCTGACTACCGCTCCTCATTACCTTTGCCCGCATCGTCTTCGCAGTCACGACCAGCGGCGACGTTGGGTTAGCGGTCAAGAAACCGTTTTTGGCAGATGCGTTTGATGGCGAAACAGGTTGTTTCAAGGGAGGTGCAGCAATTCCTGTCGAAGGCAAAAGGCTCAGCGCTCCGGGAAAAGTATTCTGGTTTGGAGTGGATGCTTGGCCTATTGGCATCGCTGCCACGTTCGTAAGTGGATTATTGCCTATCAATTTATTGCCAATCAATGGCGAGGGACCGGTCGGCGTATACGGGGTTTCAACCAAGGCGGATTGAGGGAGTTGAGGACTGATTGCTACAACGGGCTGCTGGTATGCAAACCAGACCTGCATCTTTTCCACTGTCGCTCGCAAGATGGGGGAATTGACATCCACCCTACCATCAGCCTCCATGCGATCCGGCAATGCCTGAGGAACTTTTCCGTCTGGGTATTGGGATGCGAGTTTTGCGGCGAGTTCGGGCGACACCGGTGTCAGCCAAAGGTAGAGTTGTTCCGCTCTGAACCTTCCATGAGTCGTACAGCTTATGTTCGCACTCCCCTTGATGTCTACAACGTCCTTGGAAAGGTCATTGGGATCGGGACGCACGATAAGCCGTTCTCCCCATGAAAGTTTCCATGAGTCATCGTTACTATCCATTTGGGCTCTGCCGGCACCTTGCGCAAGAAGTGCACCGAGTCGATTTTTGTTTCTCGATTCGTTCGAGCGGCTAGGGTCGTCGGACGAGTTCGCCAGAGCTTCGGCACTTTGATATTGAACTTCAGGCGACCAGACTTGAACGGACTCGTGCCGCAAGTAGACGGGAGTCATTTCTCTGGCTGTAGCACCGGGCAGCCTATTGCTCAGAGTGATGATCCCGTTGAGCATGTCCATTTCTAAATGTTGCCCCAAAGCCTCGGCCTGCATGCCGGGCGCGATGAGTTTTAGCCATCCGGAATAATCCCGGTTGTCCTTGCCTGCTGCGCCCAGTGCCACCAGTCGTTCTACCGTCCAATTCGAGCCGGATGAGTTGGTCTGAGCACTTGGTTCTGGCGTTTGTTTTCCTTTCCATCCAACGAACATATTCAGTTCTTCGCAGTCGAACGTATCTACCGGGAGTCCTTCGACACGGTGTTCCATGTGAACGCCTCTTTTGAGCGTCGCTTGCGACTGATGGAACTGGAATTTGAATGATCCTCCGCAATTCAATGTGGCATGGGCAGTCCGTTTCGAAATGTCAGGAATGTCTCTGCGTGGCCACAGTCCGCCAGGTTCTAGGCCGATATACACGCGTTCGACATAAGTCAATTCGAGACTGTCGAGGCCATTGAAAGGAGACTTATTACGTAGATTTGGCTGTTCTGCGGTCAACAGATCTTTGTCCAGGAAAATCTGCAGGTATCTACCTTCGACGATCGAGTTGCCGAGTTGAAGTTTTATTTTTTCATTTGTCCAAATTTGCCGTTTGTTAATGAACAAGCCACGCGCATTGATAAGCATTCCATTGTTTTTGTAAGCATCATCAGGCGGGGAGTAGATTGTGATCTCACCGAGGAGTTGGCCACTGACGACGGGAGGCAGTTCCTGAGTCCAGTCGACCGCCGTCTGGAACTCAATTTCTGCGCCTTCCTCGTTCTTGATGAGTATGGCTTGTTTCGCCGTTCCTGAATCGCGTTGCGGGATCAAGATCGTAAGTGGTTTTACAAGCCAGCGAGTTTCCGACTTTTGTTCCCGTGTTTGAAAGAGAAGCGTGGCTGAATCTGTTTTAACGACGCGTGGTGGATTTTTTTTGTCTCGTTGCCAATCCCCTTCCAGAAAAAAGTCTTCCCACCAATCCTCACGAGGTGAGAGTGCGGTTCCCTCGTATTTACGTCCCTGACGGCCTGACTTAGGTTCCAAGAATGGAACGACGGCAACGTGATAAGCCGCAAAGGCCACCAGGAGCGGAACCAAGACTCGGAAATAGTCGCGAAAGTACATCATGTAAGTCGATTGGGGACGAAGTCCTCCCATCGGCCTTTGGCTTTGAGTAACCGCTCGATCAATTCCCGAACGGCACCTTTTCCACCCGCCGCGGTCATTGTCCAGCGTGCGGCTTGTTTTACTTCCGCCGCTCCGTCGGAAACGGTTGCGCTCAGTCCAACCTCGTACATAACGGACAAATCCGGCAGGTCGTCACCGATGTAGCAGACTTCGCTCATCTCGAGCCCTGCTTGTTGGACCATCTCTCGAGCGGCTAGTAATTTCTCAGCGAATCCCTGACGTACCAGAGTGATACCCAATTCGGCGGCCCGAAGTTTGACGATTTGCGAATTGCGGGCCGTAAGCAACCCAAATTGGAAGCCGGCTTTTCGCCAGATTTTGATGGCATGCCCGTCACGGACATGGAACGATTTGCTTTCCACACCTGCATTATCGATAGTGATCAAACCGTCGGTCAAAACGCCATCTACGTCCGATAAAATAAGCTTGATTGGTTTTGCAATTTCAGTATCGCGCGGCGCCATGAATAGACCATCTCTTTACGTGTTTGTGCCAAATAAACGCAGGGTCGATGGTCCATCGTGCCAATCGACTGGATCTTTCTCCTCGTCAACCAATTCGGACGTGGACTCGCTGGGATGTTTTTGCAAATCACGAGCCGCCTCGTGTTCGAGTCCAAGCACGTCTGTAATATCAATCATTCCCAAAGGCTTGTCATTTGAATCCACCACCGGCAATTCACTAATTTTGTGTTGCACCATGATATCGATAGCATCCATCAATTTCGCCCCGGATTGAACGGCCGAAAACGTGCGTGTCATCAAATTCGAAATGTCCATGTCTAGATCGGCTTCACGGCGTTGTTCTAAAAGTCTCGCCAAATCGCTGTCGGTAAAGATCCCCTCAAGTTTCCCCTCTGTGTTGACAAGCATGACTGCTCCCGTCCGACGGCCCGGGCGCGATACGTCGACCAACATTTTCCGAATGGTGGTTTGCGACGAGGCCAATCGACAATCGAGGACTGGACGCATAACTTCGTTGACGATTGCAAGTTTTCGCCCCAGCGATCCACCTGGATGCAATTCGGCGAAATCTTGGACTCGAAAGTCTCTCGCTTCGCTAACCACCAAGGCCAGCGCGTCCCCAATAGCCAGCATGGTGGTTGTGCTCGTGCTGGGTGCCAAGTTGTGCTGACAAGCTTCGCGACACGGGGGCAAAACCAAGACAATATCGGCGACCCGAGCTAAAGCGCTATTAGCTCCGCTTGTAATCGCGATCAAACCGGCCGATCGGCGAATCATGAACGGCAGAATACGCACAATTTCTTCGGTCGATCCGCTGTTGGAAAGCATCAACACGACGTCGGATGGTCCAATACGTCCAAGGTCACCATGCACTGCTTCGGCCGGATGAAGAAAGTGTGCGCGCGTACCCGTCGACGCAAAGGTAGCGGCAATCTTCTTGCCGATAAGCCCTGCTTTGCCAATCCCGCAAACGATTAGACTGCCGCGCATGCTCAAAAGCTTATCGACTGCGACTAAAAAGTCCTCGTCGAGAGACTCCGCAAGGGATTGGATGGATTGAGCTGCCTGTTGCAGTATTTCTGTGCCGCGGGCGAGTCGTTTTCGCTTCGCGGTCGCACTAGCACCGTTGCGACGGGCTGGTAATCGCATGTTCATGGCCGTCCCTGGCTATTTGATTTTGGAGAGATCGAGTGGAAAGCTGGGAGACTAGCATAATGCGTGGATGAAAGACAACACCGAAGCCAAGCATTGCTAGCAATGTCATCCATCGAGACCGTCTGGTTTCGGTGCCAACAGCACAATCTCGAATCGATCTCGAATATCTGGCCAAAAGGCAATTTTTCCAAGCACGCGAATTTGCCAAGTAAAGGAATTGTTCGAAGATTTGAAGGAATGCATGGTTGCAACAGGAATGGACACCAATTCAAAACCTTGTGCGATGGAATCTGGTGTTGGGCTGTCGACAACCTTTTGACGAAAAAATGGTTTTTCTTCGGTTCTCGTACTCGTGCCTTGTCGGTACGAAACTTTCTCGATGCCTTCCAGCACGATTTCAAGGTGTTTGATTTTTTTTGCGTCACCACGAAACATCCAACTGAGTTCAAACTCACTGCCTGGATACAGATCGCGTTGGCTGCAAGCGAGGATGGGGCGGGGATTGAAGATTTGCAATGTGGAGTAAAACGCAAAAACCAGAAGTGCAATTCCGAAGAGAAAGAATATGGAAAGAAACACTATCGGAAACCAGTTTTTGTTCTGCAATACCCCTAATCCAATAAGTAACACTATTCCAGTCCAACAAATGCCCGCAATCCATAAACCGACGGCCACCGCGACTCGGGATTCGGCTGCCTGAATAACCAGTGGTTCGTCAGGCTCGCCGGATTCGATTGGACAAGTTCCGTTGGCCATCGCAAGCTTCAAGTTTTTCTCGGACATCGTTGCCGTTCCTCTCATAAGGGTCATCATAAAGCTGGCGACGTGTCCTAACCACATGATCGCGCCAATTCCTGCCGCAATCATGTAATTGCGGAGCGTCGATCCGACCACTGGGTTGAGTTTTCGTACTAGGACTGCTTCGCTGGGAGCCAATGTGGAAACCAAGCATTCGTAGCGACCATTTGCCTGGAATGCTCCGGCTGCCTGCGTCGCAATATTCTTGTCGCTTGTCCCCTTAGCGCCGAACCAAAAGCGTTCGGACAAATATTCCCGTCCGTTACGCTGATACGTGTATTCGACAATTGGAGTGTACACACGAGAATTGGTGGTAAGTGGCGTTTCTTCGACGGTTATTTTGGTCACCGTGCAGGGAACCGAATCCCATGATTCTGACTTTTGAAACTGCTGGTAATGTTGAAACCAAAGAGTGTAGACGCCGTAGAGTCCGACAATCAGCAGTGCATTAGCGATCAAGAAACCTATCGCCCTGGAAACAGCTGATCCGCTGCCTTTATTCCTAGACATGTTCTGTTTTCCCATTCATTCGTTTGTGCTATGGCGATGGTTTGCTGTAAACTGGATTGAACTTGCTTCTTCGTCGTGCATTTGCGAATGAAGAATTCCCGCTTGCAAATTGCCAACGCTTTTTATCCTACCCTATTTTCTTATGAAATTACCCCCCCTTGTTCTCACGTTCCTCTTTGCGATGAGCTCTGTGCTGGTTGCCGGTAAGCCGGAAGGGATTCGGATTTTCCCGGACACGATCGACCTGACGAATGGGAACAGTACACAACTTGTGATCATTCAAACCGTGCTCAGCGATGGGACGATTGGAGCTGCCATCGGGACGAAACCCGACTTTCGAGTTATTGACCCATCGCTGGTGACCGTGGATTATTTGGACAAGGGGTTTTATAAGTTGACGGCAACGAAATCCGGCACCACGACGCTTCGTATCGAATGCAAACTGAATGACGGTACGACGGCTAGTGCAATGGCGGCAATCGTTTGCCGCGACATTGAGAAGTCGCGTGATATCGAGTTCAGCAACCATATCCAATCGGTCTTGGCACGCAATAATTGCAATATGGGGGCATGCCATGGTGCATTGGCGGGCAAAGGCGGTTTCAAGTTGTCTTTGCGAGGATACGATCCAGTGTCGGATCACTTCAAAATCACTAGGCAAGATGGAGGGCGGCGAATCGAGATGGCTTCTCCGGCGATTTCGCTATTCATCGCGAAACCGAGTGGAGCGATGGAGCACAAGGGTGGCTTGAGGTTACCAGCAGACTCCGATGACTACGCGATGCTTGCAAAATGGATTGCGAACGGTGCCATCGGTCCAAGATCGACCGATCCCAAATTGGATCACTTAGAGATCTTGCCAGCCGCGGTACGGTTAGAGCGAGGTGATATTCAACCCATCGCGGTCCGAGCTCACTACGGCAATGGCCGTATCGAAGATGTCACCCGTTGGGCAAAGTTCACTTCCACTGACGAAGCCGTGGCCATCGTAGACGAGCATGGTATCGCAAAAGTGCTTGGGCCTGGGGAAGGGGCCGTTAACGCTTGGTTTGCAAGCCGGATTGTTACCTCTCGCCTCAGTGTCCCTTTCTCAAGCAACGATGGCTTGGACAACAAGACTGCTCGTGCCAATTTCATTGACGATCATGTGGCGAAGCAACTGTCGAATTTGGGGTTGGATTCCTCGGGCAAATCGTCCGAAAGTGAGTTTCTTCGCAGGTCTGCATTGGATGCTACGGGTACTTTGCCCACGGAAGAACAGGTCATCGCGTTTTTGCAGGACACGTCAACCGATAAGCGAATTCGATGGGTCGATTCGCTTTTGGAGAGCCCTGAATACGTGGACTATTGGACGTATCGTTGGTCTGATTTGCTGATGCTCAATAGCAACCTGCTGCGAGCTGATGGAATCAAAGCTTACTACCAGTGGATTCGAGGCCACGTTCAAAGAAACACTCCGTGGGATCAGTTAACACGAGAGATTTTGACAGCTCGCGGCGATGCGATCGAGAATGGCGCGACAAATTTTTATGCCATCAATCAGGATCCAGAGAGCATGACCGAAAACGCTTGCCAAGCGTTTATGGGTCTTTCGATCGGCTGTGCGAAATGCCACAATCATCCGCTCGAAAAATGGACGAACGATCAGTACTATGCTATGTCCAATTTGTTCGCAAGAGTACGCGCCAAGGGTTGGGGGGGCGAAACGCGAGACGGGGACTCCGCCCGAACCCTGTTGGTTTTGGACCGAGGCGATTTGATCCAGCCCTTGCGAGGCAAACCCCAAGCACCCGCGCCCTTAGATGCTGAGCCGTTGGATATTCACTCTCCAGAAGACAGACGCGAGTATTTGGCCCAATGGCTAACATCGCCTGACAATCCTTACTTCACACGGGCCATCGTAAACCGGGTATGGGCCGCCTACTTTGGGATCGGAATTGTCAATGCGGTCGATGACTTGCGAGCCAGCAATCCGGCCAGTAACCCAGCATTGATGCAAGCTCTTGGCGAACATTTGGTAGCGCATCATTTTGACCTAAAGGAACTGATGCGAGTCATCCTGAATTCGGAAACGTATCAGCGGAGCAGCAAAACAACGGACCTAAATAGAGACGACAAAAAGTTTTTTTCGCACTACTATCCGCGTCGCTTAATGGCGGAGGTGATCCACGATGCAATCGTCTCGGTTTCGACCGTGCCGACTGTTTTTAATAAGGTTTCGTTCCTAGGAGGGGACAAACGGGACACCAAGTTTTATAGCAAAGGGACACGTGCGATTCAGTTGTACGATTCGAGCGTGGACAATAGTTTTCTTAGAACTTTCGGTCGCAATCAACGCCGCATTACCTGCGAATGCGAACGAAGCGACGAGCCGAGTGTGATCCAGGTCCTCAACCTCAACAACGGAGACACGCTCAACGCCAAGCTCGCGGAGAAAGGAAGCGTGGTCGACCAGCTCCTCGAAACCTACAACGTTGACTACGTGGCGGTTGTCAAGGCTGCATACTTGAGGTGCTTGTCAAGGCTGCCGAGTGACTTAGAGTCTGCCTCGCTCGTGAAAGAACTGAACGACGCGACTGAGGAGGAACGCCGGACTGTGGTTGAGGATCTGCTATGGAGTCTGATGACATCGCGTGAGTTTTTGTTCAATCATTAGGCACTAAACCGTTCAATTATTTGTTTAACAGTCAGCCGAAGGCGCACTCGATACCATTAACGTACGCCTACGGCTAACGGTTAAACGAAATTCTTGCGAAATTGGGATTCCTTAGACGGTATTGTCATTAAGTGACAATGCCATGGGCCCCTTTATAGAGATTCCAGGTAAGGTGGATCTGCCCTTGATGATGTGCTTCGTGCCATGCCAAAAGAATGGCTGATTCGGCGATGGTTCGCTGAACATTGTTTGGGAAGTCGGTTACCTTCGATAGATCTGCAGTCTGCAAAAACGACTTGAATGCGTCGAAATTCACCGCGAGTTTTTCACGAATTGCTGAAAGCGTGGGCACGTTGTCATCGGACGGAGTTGACCCCCCGGCAAAAGCCTCACATAAGGGTGGGTCGTTTGGTTCCCCACCTTTCATGCGGACGTTTACGTATTTGTCGTGCGTTGCAGCGCAGTGCATCGCCTGCCAAGCGATATGGGCTCGACCGACTCCTGGCCGCCAAGCAAGGACTTTTTGTGCGTCTTGCCCGGATTTTGCGATGCCATCGAGAGAACCGAGCAATCGATCACGTGTAAAATCAAGGATGGATAGGGTAGTTTTGAGATCAGACATAGGTACTCAGCGTAATTTGGCCTGGACGTAGAACGGAGCTTTAATATGCCTTGGATTGTTTTTCTGGACAAGGGGTTCTCTAGAGCTATGGTACACATCCCCCGAGTAAACTCGGGGGCATTCACCCCATTCCGCCGCCGCCAGGGGTTACAACCAGAATGCTGTCGCCAGCCTCGATAGAGATTTGAACCGAACTCTGCAATCGAACACGATTTCCGTCGCTTCGAATCAGCCAGTTCTCGCCGGGTCGTGCAGCTTCTCCTCCATTCAAACCAAACGGAGCCGTGTTGCGTCGACTCGTTACCAATGAAACTTCGAGTGGCCTTAATGCCAATACTTGTCGGATGAGACCATTTCCCCCTGGATTTCGTCCTTTTCCACCGCTGCCTTTGCGAATTTCAAAGCGAACGAGCCGAACTGGATACCGCTTTTCAAGTACCTCAACGTCCGTAAGTCGCGTGTTGGTCATATGCGAATGAACCGAGTCTTCGCCTGCCGCGTCGGGAGTGGCCCCGGTTCCGCCACCGATCGTCTCGTAGTATCCAAAGCTTGAATCCCCGAACAAGAAATTGTTCATCGTCCCCTGGCTGGCTGCCGCTAGACCAAGGGCTCCTAACAGGCAGTCGACGACGCGCTGACTCGTCTCGACGTTTCCACCTGCCACCGCTGGCCAGTCCTCTCGATTGCCAACGCACTTGGGATTGAGAATTCCCTCGGGGATAACCAACTCGACACAACGCATCACCCCGGAATTCAGAGGTAACGAGTCGGCAACGGCACAGCGAATGACATACATAACCGCCGCCGAAACAATTGCAGGATTCGCATTGAGATTCCCGCTGGATGTGGGTCCTGTCCCATCGAAATCAATACACAGCAGGGAACGGCCTTGGCGATCGACCGAGCGCTGGATCGAAACGGCAATGGGCGTACCGTCGTCCATCTGATCGCTGAAACAACGAGGGCCGTTGGGCAACGTTTCAATCCATGCTCGTGTCTTCGCTTCGGATGCTTGTTGAATGTGCTCGAGATACCGGGTGACCAATTCCAAGCCATAGAGTTCGGCCAGTTCTTGCATGGCCTGCGCGCCGCGTTGGTTTGCGGCTTGCTGTGCAGACAGGTCGGCCATGTTTTCAGGCACCGCCCTCGATGGGTGCATGCTGTTCCGAAGCAGATTTTCAACTTCCATCGTTCGATCGACACCGCGAAACACCAAGTGCATGGGAGGAATGACGACGCCTTCGTCGCCTAGTCGCGTCGAGGTGGGAGCCATCGATCCAGGCGAAATGCCGCCTATTTCTGCATGATGAGCACGGCAGGCCACAAAAAAATCTGGAGGGCCGTTTCGGTTCGCTTGGTGAACAAACACTGGGGTGACCACCGTGATGTCGGGTAAATGCGAGCCACCTTGATAGGGGTCATTGGTCACGTAACAGTCGCCTGGTTTTATCTCAGGGAATACACCCAACAAGCATCGAATGGTTTGACTCATGGCTCCTAAATGAACCGGCACATGCGGCGCGTTTGCAATTAAATCACCGTTGGAACCAAAGACTGCACAGCTAAAATCACGCCGGTCTTTGACGTTTACGCTCTGCGCAGTCTGCTCCAATACAATCCCCATTTGATCCGCGATGGCTGCAATGCGTTGCGCTAAGACTTCACGCAGGACCGGATCAACTGTCTCAACGGTCTCCGCGGTCTCCGCGGTTCTAACGGTCTCACCGGTCCGGCTAACTCCGAGTGATTCTTTTCCAAGCGGTACCGGTTCCTTTTCGAGTGCGCGTCGAATCGATAGCGTTCGGTCCGAAAGGATACTAGCAGTCCAGAAGGATGGAATCGCGGTTGTACTGCCACTGGAAACGATCAAAGCGGGTCCAACAATGGACGCACCAGGAATCAGTTGATCTCGGTGGAATACAGGAGAGGGCGATTGCCGAACGGGTGATGCCTCGGTGAAAGGGCTTTCTACCGATACAATGACTGGCATGCGATTTTCTGAAACGGAATTAAATTCACCCTTGAGGGAGACAACTTCAATGGGTTTGCTAGGGCAAGCATAGCCGTAGCGTTTTTGATGCCGTTCCGCAAATCGGGTGGAGCATTCGCTGATAAAGTTAGTTACTTCCTGCGCGGATAGCTCATCGACGTTGACCATGATAGGACCATCGGTATCGAAATATCTCAATTCGAGGTCGAACTTTGCGACGACTTGAGGAACAGCTAATCCTTCCCGATCAAATTCGAAAGTAGCGGATTTCCATAAAACAGCCTGCAATTCTGAAATCGTGGAACCTTCGAAGTGTTCGAGGAGTTGATAGATCGGTTGGGACAACGAGCGTTTGATGGAAGCCATTCCTATCCCGAGCGCGCTCAGCAAGCCAGCTTGGGGCGGGTCGATTACATGAGTCATTCCCAACAGGTCGGCAATCTCGCAAATGTGCTGTCCCGCTGCGCCGCCAAAGCCAACCAGCGCGTGTCGTCTTGGATCCGCTCCTTGGGCAATCGAGATGCTTCGTACCGCAGAGGCCATGTGTTCGTTGGCTATCCGCCGAAAGCCTTCTATGAGCTGGCCGTCGGTAAATGGTTTGAGTGCGATTCCGGATGCGGTATTTAAATGAGCAAGGATTTCGTTTAGTTTTTGATTCGACGCATCTTTGTCGAGAGGAAACGGAAAAGTCTCGTTGTCAATGCGTCCCGAAAGGAGGTTCAAATCTGTAATGGTTAATGGTCCACCACGACCGTAGCACGCTGGGCCTGGATCGGCTCCAGCACTTTGAGGGCCAACACGAAGCGATACACCATCATACCAACACACACTTCCGCCTCCGGCAGCCACGGTGTGAATTGCCAGGGTCGGAACCATCATTCGCACGCCGGCTTTGATAGTTTCATGTTCCAGTTGGAGCTTGCCGTCGATTCGGCATACATCGGTGCTCGTACCACCCATGTCGAGTCCAATGCAGCGAGATTCGCTCATAGCGGAGGCAATGGCTTCAATGGCGACTGCTCCGCCCGCTGGCCCAGAAAGTACGCTATCTTTTCCGCGGTACAAATCTGCCGCCACTAGTCCACCACTGCTGGTCATGACTCGCATACGCCGATTTTCATCCAAGCCAAACTCTTTGGCGACTCGGGCCAAATATCCTTGAATGATCGGTGTTAAATAGGCGTCCAGTAGCGTTGTCTCCGATCGAAGGACGGCTTTGATCGAGGGGGAAACTTGGCTGCTAATACAAATGCAAGTGAAGCCAATTTGTTGGGCAATCTGCTCTGCAATCAATTCGTGGTTGGAATTGCAATATGCGTGCAATAGGCACACCGCAATCGATCGGATCCCGGTTGCATACAATTCTTGAAGAGTCCTTTTGGTTGAATCTACGTCAATCGGCGTAAGAACCGATCCGTCGGCAGCAAGTCTCTCGTCGATCTCGGCGACGCAATGATGCAGTGGCAAGCGTTTTCGCACGGCTAAGGCAAAGAGGTCAGGTCGTTCCTGGTATCCGATACGTACAAGGTCGGCGAAGCCCTTGGTCGTCACGAACGCGCAGGGTTCGCCGTTGCGAGTCAGGAGCGCGTTGGTGCCGCGAGTTGTTCCAAGACGGACCTCCAGTGCGGGCAGCCTCTCGGAAAGACTGCAGCCGAGCAACCAACGAGTTGCCAGAACTGGGGCTTCCAGTCCGCAAGCCAACTCGTAGCGAACGCAGTTGGCTGAGTCGCTTAAGAAACATTCCTCGCTCTGCAATCTGTCGATGGTGACTGTGCCCGCGACAGGATCAAATTCAACGCATCGCGATGTTGCAACGACGGTTCCGTTCGTGTTGAGCCAACGCACTTCGGCACCGATCCAAAAACCTGCCGGGTCGGATCGTCGCGTCGTATCGACGAAGGTCGTTTCGTTGAGCCAACGCTCGGCAGTCCCCTTCACCATGCCGCTACTTAAGATTTTGGTATAAAGTCGCTGGCCGTTTCGTCGAACCAGAAAACAATCAGTGAATGTACCGCCGACATCGCACCACACTTGATCGACCCATTTGCGTTCCGTCTGGATGAGTGATAATTCGGGCAGTCGTTGCATAGTCTCGTTTTTCAAACGCTTGATTGTAGCGAGCTCTGGCTTTGTCGAGCGGCTTGCGTCATCATAGTATCAGTTTTCACCCGTGATAGGGTTGTTTCGGACGTAACGATAGAAAGAGAATTCATGACAGGATGGGCCATTGTTGGGTGTGGGATGATTGCGAAATTCCATGCCAAGGCGATTGCGGATTTGAAAGGTTCGAAACTGGTGGCTTGCCATAGCCGATCGATGGATAAGGCCAACGATTTTGTGGGGGCTTTTGGTGGAACTGCTTATGACGATCTTTCTAAGATGCTTGCCAACCCCGCGGTGGACATCGTCACGATTTGCACACCGAGTGGAGCTCATTTGGAGCCAGGAGTGGCGGCCGCACGGGCTGGCAAGCATGTGCTAGTGGAAAAACCCTTAGAGGTGACAACCGCTCGTTGTGACCGTTTGATCGACGCTTGCTCAAGGTCGGGAGTGGAATTGGGAACTATTTTTCCGTCCCGATTCCATAAATCCGCTCAGTATCTCCAGGCAGCCGTAGAACAGAATCGTTTTGGAACCGTGTCGCTTGCAGCGGCTTATGTCAAATGGTTTCGCACTCAAGCTTATTACGATAGCGGAGCCTGGCGTGGGACATGGAAACTAGACGGCGGGGGAGCGTTGATGAATCAAGCGATCCACAGTGTCGATTTGCTCCTTTGGTTGATGGGGCCTGTAAAGTCCGTATCCGCCATGACAGCTTTAAGAGCACACGAGCGAATCGAAGTGGAGGATGCCGCGACCGCTATCCTCGAATTTGAATCCGGTGCACTTGGAACCATTGAAGCCACGACGGCGGCGTATCCGGGTTCGCTCAAACGCATTGAAGTTGCCGGCTCGCTCGGTTCCGCCACGTTGGAAGAGGAAGCTTTAACGCAATGGAGCTTTGCCAAGCAGAACAAGAGCGACGCCAAGATCATCCAGGAGATGACCTCAAACGTTACGGGTGGTGGTGCTGCCGACCCGGCCGCGATCGGGCACAGAGCGCATCGCGACCTCTTTGCCAATTTCTTGCAGGGGATCAAAAAGGGGCTGCCCTGTTCCATCGATGGTCTCGAAGGCAGGAAGAGCGTGGAGCTGATTTCTGCAATCTACAAGTCGAGCCGTGGAGGAAAACGGATCCACTTGCAGAAACCATAGGGAAAGCCGCAGTGCAAAAGTGCCAAGTACACTGTTTAATAATTAAGTCTGTTCCGATATCGATTGGGTGAAAACCTCACGTACTCGACTCCTACGGTGAATTCGGGGCAAACGAGTTGAACTATGCTGGGGGCAGCGCGGTTCAATCGCGAATTTCCGTAGGAGTCGGTTTTTTTCTGTTGGATTGGGCGGGTAATTGACTTGGCCGTAAAATCCTAACAACGGACACGGTTCGGTTATGCGGAATGAAGTGCTGAACTAAATCTAACCTGAGTGAAATCAGGTGGTTTTTTGCCACCCATCTTCTTTTTGTGTCCGAGAATTACGCTTTAACTATCATTACCTAATGTCGATTCTGTTCCCGCTTGCGGGATTTACCCATGCAAAATTCAGACGTCGCCCAGGCCGTTGCTCAGGCGAAAGAGTTCACCTCGATTGTCCTTTCGCGAGTTGAGGCAGAGCCCACGGTTGCGGTGCTCCGCGAGTTGGATCAAGCGTCACAATGGATCGCCGATGTGCAAAGAACTTCTGTCTGCACTCCGCGATTGAGCGTAATCATTCCGGCTTACAACGAATCCAAGACCATTCTCCGAGTGGTTGATTCGGTTCTTGGTTTGGACGTCAGCAAGCAGATAATCGTCGTTGATGACGGTAGTACGGATGGGACGCGCGAGACGATCCGTGCTTTGCAGGGGCGTCCAGGAATTGACGTCGCTCTGCATGACTGCAATCAGGGCAAGGGAGCTGCGATTCAAACCGGCACTCGGCTAGCAATCGGAGACATACTGATCGTCCAAGATGCGGATTTGGAGTATGATCCGCAGGACATTTTGCGAGTGATTAAACCGATAGTCGACGGGGAATCCGATGTTGTTTTTGGATCTCGCTATCTCAACCATTCTCGCCAAGATCAATCCGCGCTGCACCGATTTGGCAACGCCTGCCTGACGGGATTTAGTAACTGGATGACGAACCAGCGGTTGACCGACATGGAAACATGCTACAAGGCGTTTCGAAGGGAGCTGATCCAGAGTATTCCGATCGAGCAAAAAAGATTTGGCTTCGAACCGGAGATTACGGCCAAGCTTGCGAGGAAAAAAATCCTAATAAGAGAAGTACCGATTTCTTACCAGAGCCGTTCGTGGCAAGAAGGCAAGAAGATCGGCGTTGCGGATCTGTTCAGCACTCTCTGGTGCATTGTGAGATACCGATTTTGCAGGTGAAGTTCGCAGCAGGCCGAGCATCTGTCATGCGAGCGGCAGGCATAAGACTACCAGGCCACCGTGTGGCACGCCCAAAGCGATTAGCGATGGGCGATGGGCGTAGAAAGTGAGGCAAATGACTCTAGCGATTCACCACGCCCTTCGTACCTCAGAGCGTGCCACCCAGTTCATAGGTAGATTTCAAACTGCCCCTCGCCTTATGCGACGTGAACAAAAACTAGGCAATGTTCAGAAATCATCGGAAACTACGATGGGAATGCCTGTAAATTGGCTTCGCACAAAGGTTCCATCTCCGTCCCCCTCTAATTGGATTTGTCCCAGATGTCTGCTAGTCCAGGGTCGAATCTAGAGCAAGGCGAGCCGATAGAACATCTTACCTAACACGATTCTCTTGAAAGACGCGAAAGCGTTTTTTGAGGGAGGTTGGTTTTGTATCGCACATGAGTTTTGGAATTGATTCTCCAGCAGCATGGGTGGTTTGAATTGCCTAAGTTCATCAATATACGGGAAATAGTGGAAGAAGAAATTTGCAACAAGAACCAGCTTCTTCCGAAAGCGTTTCCTCTAACCGAAAAACTACTACGTAAACAGGGTAATCCCTGCGGAATTTTTTATTGCTTACACGGCCCTCGCAGCATTCGATTGACTGCGGTCTTTGATATCGAGACTGCCAGGGTTCTGTTTTATGACTCCACTGGCCAACGCGCCAGCATACGATGCGTGAAAGACTTAGTGCTTTCCGCGGCGTAAGCTGGGAGGTTGGACATGGCATTCGCCGCAGCCAATTGGGTTGTTGCGACGAATGAACCCTTTAACCCACCAACAACAATCATGGGAACGGAATCTCAGTTATGTTGATTTTGTCCAGGCGAGAATCAGAGTGTATTCACTTGGGCGACGATATTGTTGTGACTATTGTTCGAGTTAACGGTGATAAGGTGCGGATCGGAGTCCAGGCTCCACCTCACGTAAAAATTCTCCGCACTGAACTGGAGTTAAACTGGGAGACTCGTCCTTTATTGGAAGCACCAAATCCGATGGATGCACCGATTCCAATGGAAGCACCGAGTCCAATTCGTCGCGCAGCTTGATCTCATTGTAAAATTGCTTAGGACTATCCGATTTTCCCGTAGCGGAAGTCGCCAAGACTTTCGGAATGAGCGGGCGCCGAAACTCTTGGCGAGTTTCGCTACGACACTAATGGATCGAATGGTCCTAAGCTACAAAAAACTTGAACGCCGCATTTGCTTAGCCAACATTACGCAAATGCGGCGTCTCTTTTTAACTATTTGCTGACCGAATCACCTCAATCATGGCATACGTGAACCAGGGCAAGTCATCGGGTTTTCGGCTGCTTACGAAATGCCGATCGACCACCACGGGAGAATCTTCCCAAATGGCTCCTGCATTGACTAGGTCGTCTTTGATTCCAGGTGATCCAGTGACGCGAACTCCCGAATAGACGCCTGCCGAGATTGCAAGCCAGCCGCCATGACAAATAGCGGCCACGCATTTCTTGTGTTCGGAGAATTCTGAAATGAGCCGCTTGACCGGATCAAGCCTTCTCAGCCGGTCCGGCATGAATCCGCCGGGCAAGAGTACTGCGTCAAAGTCAGTGGATTTCGCATCGTCAATCCGGATGTCGGCTTGGCACGGATAGCCGTTTTTACCGGTATAGACCTTGGGAGCCTCTTCGGCGGCAATAATAAACGTTGCACCCGCTTCTATGAGACGAAGCTTGGGATACCAAAGTTCAAGGTCCTCGTAGATATCACCTACAAAGGCTAGGACGCGTTTTCCAAGGAGGGGTTGGACAGGCTTCGGAGTCATATGTGGATTTCATTCTTCCCTTAAGGGGGTGCGGCATGAGTTTTCTAACCGTAGCGCATTGGATGGCCAAAGTGATGTAATGCGATGCTACGGTCTAACACTTTACGGAGTCCTGGTGGTTTTGTGAATCACGCATGGAAACACGCGGTAAACTTGCAGTCAATGAATCTTGATTGGAAGCAGGGTTTTGTTACTCTGATACGAGCAACTTCTTGAACGGGGCGGTTTCCCCGAGTTGACAGGTGGCGGTTGTCGGTACTTTTTAACAATAGGGGATGTTCAGATGGGGCTTGGTGATTATTTCAGAGGGGGGAAACCCGGTCTATCGTTTGAGTTGTATCCACCGAAAACGGACGAGGGTGTCGATTTGCTTTTAGAAGCGGTGGCAGAACTCATCGAATTTTCGCCTGATTTCTTCACCTGCACGTACGGTGCAGGCGGCTCCACGCGCGACAGAACGCTACAGATCCTAACGGAGGTAAAGTCGAGATTCAACGTTCCCGTAGCGTCCCACTTGACTTGTGTTGGCTCGACCATAGAGCAACTTCGCAGTTACCTTCAAACGGCCATTAAGCAAGGCACCGAGCATATTGTGGCTTTGCGAGGTGATCCGCCAAAAGGTCAGACTGAGTTTCAACAAACGGACGGTGGACTCAAGTATGCCAACGAGTTGGTTAGCTTGATTCGATCGGAATTTCCTGAATTGGGAATTGCTGTTGCGGGTTATCCAGAGGTGCACCAAGAAGCGCCCAGCCCAGAAGTCGATCTGGTCAATCTTAAGCGTAAGGTCGATGCCGGAGCAGACATCATTGTGACCCAACTCTTCTATGTCAATGAAGACTTCTTCTGCTTTCGCGATAAGTGCGTTGCAGCAGGCATCAAGATTCCTATCGTTCCGGGCATCTTGCCGGTTACCAATCTTTCTCAAATCCAAAGAATCGCTTCGTTGTGCAAAGCCAAGCTTCCGGAATCCTTCATCAACCGGCTGGGAGAAAACACGGATCCAAATTGGCAGTTTTCTGTTGGCGTTGAATTTGCTCAGAGCCAGGTCGCGGAACTGCTGAACAACGGCATCCCTGGCGTTCATTTCTACGTTTTGAACAAATCTCAAGCAACCGCAGAAGTCCTCAAAGCGCACTGGTTCGTTTCATGAGTGCATTGCAGTTCGGTTTTCTAGGCGGTGGGCAGATGGCTACTGCGATTGCGAGAGGAGCTATCCTCTCGGGTATTGCTACCGATGCCGATATTGCTTTTTGCGATACGAATCCGGACCAAATTGCAGTGCTGAAACAAAAGTTTCCAAGGTGCGTTTTGGCTTCGGAACCGGATGAGCTGTTCGATAAGTGCACACGCATCATCTTGGCAGTCAAGCCGCAGACATTGTTGGACATAGCGGTTGGCTTGGAAGCAATGATCACACCGGAGCATCTTTTGGTTTCAATCGCAGCCGGTATTTCGCTCGGGAAACTGGCGAACTGCCTCGGAACGGAACGAATTATTCGAGTGATGCCCAACACGCCTTGTCAGTCGCTCGCGGGGGCCAGCGGAATCGCAGTCGCCCGGGCTGTAACTCCAGAAGATTTCGAATGGTGCAAGTCCATTTTCAGCGCAGTAGGTAAGGTGGTTCGTGTAACGGACGACCAACTGCATGGAGTCACGGGCGTATCCGGTTCTGGGCCAGCTTATGTGCTTATGATGATCGAGGCATTGAGCGATGGAGGAGTCATGGCTGGATTGAGTCGACAAGCCGCCCTTGACCTAGCCACTCAAACGGTGTTGGGGACTGCCAAGATGGTTCAAGAGACTGGTACCCATCCAGCCATTTTGCGAGAACAAGTCACAAGTCCTGGCGGAACGACCATTGCGGCCTTGAGTACGATGGAGCGAGCGGGATTCCGATCAGCGGTGATCGACGGAGTCATGGCGGCGGTCAAAAGATCGAGGGAACTGGCTGGTTAGAGGAGTGTTCAAAACAGCGAAGCGGGTTCCGCTTTCAGGAGTTTGCGAACTGCAAGCAAGCCTGCCAGGGTGCACATAAGCAGCGACAGTCCGAATACACCCGCGGCTCTTTGCCACGTCATGAACGTTGGAATCCCCGAAAGGCTCGAAGTAATTTGGTACAACACCATGGCTATCAAGAAGGCAGGGAAGTAGCCTGCCACGGAAAGCAGCCAAGCTTGTCTTAATACGGTTTGTGCTAGGTAGCTTGGTGCATATCCCATGGCTTTGAGTGTCGCGTATTCTGGCAATCGACTCGCAACATCGGTAGCGAGGACCATGTAGACAATGGCAGCCCCGATGATAAACGACAAAGCAACCCCCATCGTGAAAATCATCCCTATGGGAGTTTCATTCAGCCATCGCTTGCGTTCCCAAAGTTTCTGCTCCTCCATCGTAAGCATTTGAATCGCCAATTGGAAACGAGGATCGCGGTCTGCAAGCCATGCAGCGATGGCGGAGCGGACCAAAGCGGGATCTCTGCCGGACTTGAGCCGAACAAGTCCTAACGAGGCGCGTCGTCGAACGTCAATTCCTGCACGCCTTCCAAATGCGACGTCGCTCACTAGGACCGCACCGTTGGTTGCCAAGCCCGTCCCCAATTTGAAATGGCCAGCAATGAGTGTTTTCCGCCCGCCCAGCTCGGTAGACTTCGAAATGTCCCGGTCCGAAAAACGTTTGCAGTTTTCAGGGCCGTATTCTGCGCGCGTCGCACGATCGACGAGCATTGCGTCTGGATCCTTTAAAAGTGAGAGCTTGTCAAGTAATTCCTCCACTTGGATCACAGGTCGATCCAACTGCATCCCCATCATTCCAACGGTTCGAAACGATCCGTCCGGGGGTGCATCGCCACATTCTTCGTTCTTCGGTGGATTTTGCCATCGATGAAGCATAATAAAAAACGGATCCACCGCGTCGACGTCTGGGTGAGATGCGACCATGTTCATCCAAGAACGGTCGATGGTTTTTGGTTCGTAAAGGTGCACGTAATCTGGAGATCGCATCACCAAATCGCCGCTAAGTTTTCCGTAAACAATCGTGGCAGTATTGCCAACGGCGCCTCGAAAACCTAGCTGCATGAAAATCAGGAGCAAGGCGAATGCAACGCCCAGGACGCTCACAACGGCCCGGGCAGGCTGGCTTATGAAATTGAGAAGCGATATCGGTGTTCTGCGAAAAACCTTGGACAACAATTGCTTTGCCTTTACTTCATGGCTTGAGAATCCTGGGGAATCCAAGACAATCATAACACGAAATCCATCCACCTTACCTGGGAAAACATTTTGGCATCATTATCTCGAAGTGGCGTTTTTTCCGACTCAATGGACGGACGATTGGCACGATTTAGCGAAAGTATTTCGTTCGACCACCGCCTCTACAAGCAAGACATTCGGGGATCGATCGCGCACGCGAGGATGCTCTGCCGGCAAGGACTCCTGAAATCTGAGGAGTTTCAAGCGATTGAGCGTGAATTGGTTGATATCCTAGGCGTGCTCGACCGAGGCGAAATGCCGTTCCAGATTGAACTCGAAGACATTCACATGCATATCGAGCAGTCACTCATCGATCGACTGGGGGATGTCGGCCGAAAACTGCATACTGCGCGTTCTCGAAATGACCAAGTTTCAACGGATCTTCGGCTCTGGATTCGAGAGCATCTAGATCGGGTGGATGCCTTGTTGTTGGAACTACAGCGGGCTTTCCTCAAGCGATGTTGCAAGGATGAAGGAGTTATTATTCCGGCCTACACTCACATGCAAAGGGCACAGCCCGTTTTGGCTGCACACTATTGGCTTGCATACGTTGAAAAATTGGAACGAGACCGTGGCCGACTGGCGGATTGTCGCAAGCGAGTGAATATTTGTCCGTTGGGTGGGGCCGCCGTAGCGGGTACCAGTCTGCCAATCGATCGTCACTATTCCGCCGAGCTGCTTGAATTTGAAGGGGTCGCGGCCAACAGCGTCGACATTAGCAGCGATCGCGACTTTGCCGTAGAATCGGTTTTTGTCTTGACAATGATTTCAGAACATTTAAGCGGCTGGGCGGAAGAGTGGATTCTATGGTCGACCATTGAATTCGGCTTTATCAAATTGCCGCACGCATTTTGTACTGGCAGTTCCATCATGCCTCAGAAGGTGAACCCAGACACATTGGAATTGACTCGCGGCAAGTCGGCTCGCGTAGTCGGCAATTTGCAAACTTTGCTTGTGTTGATCAAGGGCCTGCCATTAGCCTACAACCGTGACTTGCAGGAAGACAAGCCACCCTTATTCGACTCCTTTGATACAGTGATTGCTTGCCTTGAATTAGCGATACCGATTGTTGAGCAGACCGAGTTACAGCAGGAAGTTATCTCAGCTAAACTGGACCAAGGGTATCTCGACGCAACCGCATTGATGGAGGGCTTAATCTTGCGTGGTATGCCGCAACGTACTGCACATCACAAAGTTGGCGCGTTGGTTGCAATAGCAAAGGCCAGGAACGTTTCATTGGTAGAATTGACAGAAGCCGAGATCAAGTCGGTGGATGAGTCGTTGGACGGCAGCATACGAGAGAAGCTAGGTGTCTCTGGCGCAGTTCAATCGTACCGTTCCTACGGATCCAGCAGTCCGGAACGAGTCGCAGAACAAGTACGGCGCTGGGAGAAGTTGAGAGTTGACAGTTGACAGTTGACAGTTGTCAAATTGCAAATTGCAAATTGCAAATTGCATATTTATCATTCCCTCCGTCCATCACTCCTCCTCCTCCACTCCAACACTCCAACACTCCAACACTCCAACACTCCAACACCATGCGCCCTGACTTTGTGTACTTCGATCTTGGCAATGTGCTGCTTTACTTTGATCACAGTCTGTCGATGCGAAAGATGGCCAAGGTTGCCGATATCGCTGCGGATCAGATGCATTCCATCGTTTTCGATGGAAACCTTCAAATTGAGTACGAGAGCGGTTGGATCAGTGGGTCGCAGTTCGTTTCACGCATTTCCGATACTATCGGTAGGGAACTCGATGTAGCCGATATGCTTCAGGCTGCAGCCGATATGTTTATTCCTAACCCACACATACTGCCTGTGCTTGAGAGGATCCGCGGTTTGGGAATCCCGATGGGATTGCTTTCCAACACATGTGAGGCGCATTGGAATTGGATTGGTGAACGCGGTTATCCACAGGTGCACGGTTGGTTTGCGCCCGTGATACTTTCGTATGAAGTCAGGAGCATGAAACCGGATGCTCACATTTATTTAGAGGCACAGCGTCATGCGGGTCATGATGCGTCGCGTATCTTCTTTACGGACGATCGAGCTGAAAATGTGGATGCCGCGAGAAAAGCTGGCTGGAGGGCAGAGGTGTTTGTGAATGCGGATCGGTTGATGGATACGGTTGACGGTTGGCAGTAGTTGAATTCTCGTTATACGCACGCGTTGTTGATTGGGAGCCAATCCACATCGACGCGGGCTAATAAGCGAGTTGCAAGGTTCCAAATATCGGACGATGGCATCCAAACTCGCTCCATAATATCAGACAAAACCAATCTTTCACCGACGGTCAGGATTGCCGCTTGCCGGCAGCGATGGCTGACCACCAAAGCGACCTTTCTGTTGTCCATGGCCGCTTTTTGAATCGAATCAAGCTGCTCGGCAAGAAGACTCGGCAGGAGAACAACATTGCGAACTGCCCCGCCAAAATCAACAAAATAGGGTCGAGTTGAGTCAATCTCGATTTCCAAGCTTCGCTTATCCAAGATGATCGCGTCGATTGCGTCTGGGGCGGTGACTTCCGTTGGGGGAGAGATCGACTGAGTTTGTTCCAAAACGGGTGAGGTCTTGATTCCATCGCTGGTCGATGCGATGACCATATCCGCATCCTTTGACTCGGTGCGGGCTGTAGCCGTTGTTGAGGGATTGGGTTGAGTGAACGAGCCGGTCGCAAATTCTAAAATTGCTCCAAACGAAAGGTGCCTGGATTGGGAGTCGATGAGTGCTACTTGTTCGGTACCAAGCACGCGCTTGAGACGGTTCGCTGCGATGCTCTGCAACGATTTTCTAACCGCTTTGCTGGTTGAGTCATCGCTCTCTGTTTGGAGTAAAGCCGAAAGGAATGAATTGGATTGAAGCGAGTTATCCAAGCGGATGCCGACCCGTTTAGAAAGATCATCGACCCAGGTGCAGAGTTCGGCTTGCAATAGTCTGCATTCGTTGAGCCACAGGTCTTCCAGATAGGCCATATGCTCAGCCATCCTAGCAAGCATTTTTGCACCCATAGAATGAAATCTGGCCTCCAAAGCCATGGCGTGCAATCTTTGCTCCAATTCGGGTGATGATTTTTGCTGACCGCTATACAGTCGTTCTAAGGATGAATCATGATTGTCGGCGAGTTTTTGGGAAACCACATTCAATGAGTTGGCGTTAACGCTGAATTTACTCGCGACAAGTCGAACCACTTCTTTGAGATGCGACCATTCTAGCGGGCTAACTAGCCAGCGCGAAACTAGCCAGTCGGCTAGGTTGTCTTGAGTTGTGGTGATCAAATTGGAAATCGTCCGTGTGGATTCCTGCATGTTCAGCGCTAGTTGCTCGCAAACTTGCTCTAGATCCCAACGCTGTTCCGTGTTCAGAACGTTTTGAAGCTGCTTAGGATCGCGGTCCTGATTTGTTTCCACGGCTTCCGCGGATGCGTCGAGCCTGTCATCGTTTGGTACTAGGCAAACCATGCATTCACGGACCCACGCTTGTGCCGTCCAGCGATTATTGCGGAACATGTCGCCGACAAAGAAGTCCATTTTCTCGAGTAATTTGGAATCTGCGACGTTGCGGGATGCGTCATCGCGGGCGTTTTCCGCAATCACATCATTCAAGGCTGATAGCCAAGGCAAACAGGCACGTAGGCATAGTCGGCTGGCTGCCTCGATAGGTTCGATTTGAGACGAGATCTCCAAGTGCCGAGAATTGATCGCGCTAAGCCAGTTAGTCCAGCCTTGATCGATCTGATGGTTCGCATCGGAATTGGCTTCTATTCGGGTTGACTCTAATCGGGATCCGAGTTCTGTTTCAGAGCAGGCCCACATGTAATCCGCAGCCTGAACGGTGGCGGCCATCCAATCGCCATGGTTGCCACATTGCCCACCGTAAATAAGTGATACATGATCGAACGGCGGTTGATTGATCGCTTGCGATTCGGCAATTTGGTCAATGTGCGGATGCAATCCACCCGTTTCAAAATAATGATTGATTTCCATCAAACAAGACAATGCAGATGCGGTAGTTAGATCGGTAGAAGCGATCCCGTTGGGCGTTGCACAAGTCAAAATCATTTCGACCTGGATGGGTATTTCCAATTCGGCCGCTAGCTGTCGAATCATAAAACCAATTTCGGCTGCTATGGCGCTGCCGGTTCCACCATGGGCCGATGAAACGATTTGGACTCCGACGGGTTCACAAAATCGTTCGTCACCGCTACTCTTTGCAATTTCCGAGATGGATTCTTGTAGGGCGTCAAAAACGTTGACGGCGTTGTCCAAAAATGCAAGCATCCCGAGCGGGCGAACGCCTTCGGTTTTCAAGGATCTTGGAATGTTGTAAACCCAGCGTCGACTCAATTGGCGGAAATCGCTTTTCGAGTTCTGTCGATAGTATTGGGGGGGGTTCAATGGAATCAAAACGGTTGCATGGTAAGGCATGCGTTCGGATCGATCTGGGGCGAGAACGGATTCGATCGTCTTTTGGTCCGAATCGATTAATAGGAATCCTAGTTGTTCGCAATGGAGCTGATCTGGATTCGTCTCGACAATTTTGCGTCGCAACCCCAATATGGACTCGGCTCCAGTTCCTCCTAAGCCGATGATAAGCACCTTTTTGGGGAGTTGCACCGTACTCTCATTGAGACTGGGGTTGGTATCCGAGAGCTTGGGACTCTCCAAAAGCGATGGAAGCACATCGACATTTCGGCACTGAGGGGCAACTTGCAACCGACTCTCAGTACTCCAGTTTTCGGATTTCTCCAGTTGTTTTCGCAATCTTTGTGACGGAATGTGTTGCGAAGCGTTTTGCCGTTGGGATTTTATCGAAGCGGCTGCGGCAGCGGCTTTGGGTGGCCGCTTTTTTAATTGTGAATTGTCGGAATGGTCGTTGTTTTCGTGGGTGTTTGACTGTGTGTGAACACGTTCGAGCGCGTTGACGAATTCCCTGCAGTCGTTAAATCGCATCTGCGGCTTTTTCGAGAGGGCCTTGCTAAGGATTGGGCGTTCCAACAAGGGAATTGCTTCCAGGTTGGGTGCCTTATGCAGATGCTCGTTGGCAAGTTGCGCGGTCGTACGACCTCGGAATGGGAGCGTGCCCGTAAGAAGTTCTTGATAGACAATTGCCAAGGAATACTGATCGCTAAAGCGGCCCGGTCTCCCGTCGAACATTTCGGGAGCCGCGTAGGTTGGTGTGAGGCCACCCATGACAGACAAACTGTTGGATTGAATATCTTTGATCAGTCCAAAGTCTGCAACTTTGACGCGGTCTGCAACGAGCAGTAAGTTGGCAGGCTTGACGTCTAAGTGTTGTAGGTCATGGTGTTGGCATAGGAAATCCAATCCATCCGCGGTATCCCGCATGTATCCGATCAAGCGTTCTCTCGCAATTCCAACGAAGCCTTTTTGCCGGAACTCGACATAGCGATCATGAAGTGAGCCTTGGGCTAACTCGGTCACAATGATCAGTTGTCCATCGATGACTTCAATTCGCTCCAAAGATAGGATAAAGGGGTGGTTTACTTGTCGAACGCGTTGCAAGGACTTCAGTTCACTACTAGCACGGTTGCCATCGATGTTACCATGGACGAATTTTATTGCTTTTTTCAAGCCACCTGGCGCGTCGGCCAACCAGACTTCACCGTATCCACCGGCACCCAACTTGTTGCGCAAAACGTAGCCAGGAATGGGTTCAAAACCAGCTTGGATACTCGATGCTCTCAGTGGCATAAAATGGGCCCTTAGACTCTTTCGCTGGTAGGTGCAATGATTCCGGATAAATCAGCAACTGGCGGTGCTTGAGTTGGCCGAGGGACCTGCGGCACGGACGGCGCAGGCTTGAAGAGCGCCCCTAACGACTTTGATTCCTGTTGCGGGGAAAGCGAAATCGGATTTCCCAAGCCGACAGGCAGGCTTGGTCGACCTTTTTGTCCAATCAAGGACGACGGATCGCGAATGACCTCCGTTCGATTAGGTTGACTATTCAGTGGTTGGCTATTCAGTGGTTGGCTGCGTAACGACGGACTGTTCTGAGCCGCTGGAGACGTGAGAGAGGGACGCACCATTCCAACCTCTTGCACCGGCGCGGTTAGGCTTGGCCGGTTTTGATTTGGAAGATCCCATCCAACGGGTTTGGCAGCCATGGCGGCTGAGGATTTCATGATCGGTTGGTTTCCAAAATAATTCGTACAGGCAAGGTCCAGAAACTCGGGGCGCAGTTCGACGCGTTCGCCACGGTACGCGCACAAGCAACTGACTTGATGCAGCAAGTCGCGCGGGTGGCAACGGCGAAGTGGTCGACCCAGATTCCGATAGTGCTTCACAATGAGTTTTTCGATCACATCCGGGCGCCATGGAACGTTGCTGGCTTCGCAGGCAAGTTTGAACAATTCCATAAACTCCTCGATGGTCGGATCACCGATATGGATCTTAAATGGGACTCGACGCAAAAAGGCTTCGTCCACCAATTCTTCCGGCTGAAGATTGGTTGAGAAGAGAATGGTTTGTTCAAACGGTACGCAGAATTTCTTGCCTGTGGGCAGATTCAGGAAATCGTGCCGGCTCTCCAATGGAATGATCCATCGATTTAAAAGTTCTGCTGGTGCAACGCGTTGACGACCAAAGTCGTCGATCAGCAAGCAGCCGCAGTTGCTCTTCATTTGCAACGGCGCTTCGCAGGTATTGCTACGAGGATCATGCCTAATTTCCAGGTTGTCCAATGTCAGCTCGCCACCGACCACAACTGTCGGGCGGCGAATTCTGAGCCAACGTCGATCATGCTCCTGGTTTGCTAAGATGCCTGAACTAGACGTCGAGGTATTGGAGGCAATGTGGTAGGACGCGTCAAAGAGTTTGATAATCATACCGTCCTCAAGAATGGCATGCGGTATCCAAATTTCTTGGCCACGGCAGTTGGCCAAGCACCTTGCGAGAGTTGTTTTTCCATTGCCTGGTGGGCCGTACAAAAAGATCCCTGAGTTACTATTGATGGCGGGACCTAAGAAATCGAGCCACGATGGTTCGTAGGATACGCCGTCCAGCGCCACCTTCAGTTCATTGCATGTGATGGGCTCGAAATTGCTGGCCTGAGCCTCGACACTTAGTACATAGTCCATGAGTGGAACTGGGGCTGGGCCGGTATAGGAGCTTGCCTTCTGATAGCTTTGAGCTCTCTTCTGACCATTCTCAGTCAAACTATAATAGAAGTCATTCAGCGGAGCTGGACGGGCATGCACGATCAGTTGGCGGACCCGCAATTGTGCGAGCTGCTGTTCCACGATACGAAATGGCAAGCGTACTCGGTCCGTCATCCCGCGACCGGTGACCGTTCCCACCGAGAGGAACGTCTGCAGGACCAACGACTCAATCGCCATTTCCGAGAGTCCGCATTCTTCTAGTGTTTTCGGCTCATAGGGCCAAAAAGCGTCTTCGTTCAAGACGGCCGGCAACGAAGAACCAGTAACGGCTGACGTGTCACGGATTCCAAATAGTGGTTGCATGAACCCCCCTCAATATCGGATCGAACGAGCAAATTGGTGTGGCCCGCATGATCGTC
>JAYTVM010000452.1:0-13392 GCA_043743995.1 Pirellula sp.
ATGCTGCCATTGGGCTGCTGAGCGTAGCGAAGCAGCCCAATGGCAGCATTGTCGCCCTCTAATGGTGGAAATCGAAGAAGCGACTAAGTGGTACCAACAGATAGTTAGACAAGTTGTTCTTGTCCGTAACGTAAAATCCCAGAGAACCTGCGCCCAACCAAAGCAATGCTAGCATCGCCTGCGGTTTTGCCGTAGCGACCAAACTTGTCACCACCATGGGAAACCTGTATTCATCACAACGCAGTCAGCGATGTAACCAAGTTTTGAAGGACGAGACGAATGAGCACTAACTCCAAGATCGAATGGACGGACACGACCTGGAATCCAGTTCGCGGCTGTACGAAGATAAGTGCCGGCTGCAAACACTGCTACGCAGAAACATTTGCAGAACGATTTCGCGGCGTCCCTGGCAATCCCTTTGAGTTCGGATTCGATCTTCGTTTAGTACCGCACAAACTACCAGAGCCGTTTCAGTGGACAAAGCCGCAAATGGTCTTCGTCAATTCCATGAGCGATCTTTTCCACGATGGTGTACCTGACGAGTACATCATCCAAGTTGCAGAAGTGATGACGACAGCAAACTGGCATGTTTACCAGGTGTTAACCAAGCGGGCCGATCGCATGCGGGATCTGTTGCAAACCAAATTGAGCTTTGCAGCAAAGCTAGAACACATTTGGTGGGGTACAAGCGTCGAAAACAAGAAGTCTGGCGTGCCGAGAATCCAGCAATTGCGAGACGCCAAAGCGAGCATGAATTTCCTTTCGATTGAACCGCTCCTTGAAGATCTCGGCAAACTGAATCTGAAAGGCATGCAGTGGGTAATTGTAGGGGGCGAGAGCGGGAATGGCGCTAGGCCCATGCAAGTCGACTGGGTCACCTCGATCCGCGAGCAGTGCGAGAAACAGAATGTGCCGTTCTTTTTCAAGCAGTGGGGAGGCGTAAGAAAATCGCGATACGGGCGAGAATTGGATGGCAAGACCTACGACGAGTATCCGACTGTGAAACGTCAGCCAATTCCAACACTTGCAGTCCGTCGCGAATTGGAGGCAAGCTTGAGGCTGCCACGTGATGCTCGCTTGTCGGTCACAGCGATTGCCTAGGGGCGAAGAATGTCTTGCGCCATTCGGACAGCAGTCGGTGCACCCTTCTCATTGCCCACGGCAAAACATAGCAAGTAGATTGGCGTGCCTCGAGAATTACACAGCAGCAATGGATTCTTGGCTACACTTTCAAAAACCGAGCCCAGGCGTTCTAGGAAGTACGCTTCAATCATCGCAAAGTCTGCGACCTTTGTTTCAAGCTCCTCGTCACCAAATAAAGATGGCTGAACGGACTTCTTGTAGAATCGGTCCCGCCAAGCATCTTCACCAAAGGTTCTTGTCAGGGCTTTCGCCCAACTTTCAGGCGGAGGCTCTCGATTGATGAGCAATCGATTCACTGCCTGGCCGATGGGGAAGAGAATCCATAGATCGATCGCCTTCGTTGCAGCGATTGCCTCGATTGTTGACCAATCGACTTGCATACCGTACGGATCGAGGAAGACAACTGCACGAAATCTACTCCAGTCTGTTTGTTGGCACCAATTCTTGAGAACCGTGTTGGCATCACCTTGTTCTATTCTCATGTACTCGGCACGATTGGGGTAAAGCACTTTCAGCTTTTCGAGATCGGCAACTCGCTTCTTGCTGTGTTCGATAAACAGATAGCGGTTGAATGCTGGCTCGACTTCAAGAGCAATGCGCGAGCTTCCCTTTTGTAGTTCGATAAACTCAGGATCCAGCTCAATGTCGAGCAAAGGCGTGTCGCTAAGACCGGGTACATTTGAATCCTTTCGATCCCCTGTCCCAGCAAACGCATCGACGAAGTAGGTCGTGAAGAATCTGGCCCGCTCGTTTCTATGAAAAATAGTAGTGTACGCTTGAAGGTATTTGCGAACACGCTCGAGTTTTTCGCTTGTCCAGTCACCACCAAAAATATGCTCACTCATTTTCAACCCTTCATTTGTTCAGCTGTCGTTGGCTTCAGGCTCAGCAAACTCCAAGATACTGTGCTCACGCAATGACTTTCGAGCGGCATCATTGAGTCGCGCTCCTCCGATTCCACCATCGACAGGAACTATTTCAATTTGCTCCATCGAGGCCAGGGCACGTAGTTTTTCACGCAAGAAGGTTTCACTGATTTTCTGCCCAAAGAATGGTTTGTCGATGATTTCATCAAAATTAATATATGAATGTTCGTGCGATTGTAATGATTCAATTCGACGAAGAATCAGCACAAACCAAAGCTGATCAGCTGCTTCAAATCCTCGCTTTGTCAATCTGAACACTTCGCGTTTGAAACCGGCGTCTTTTACGAATCCACAATTCTCCAGTTGCTCAAGGCCACCTTCCCATCTGGCTTCGGATCTCTCATCGCCGGTGATATTCAGACCTATATCACCCGCACAGAGCTCATTTCCACTTAACATGCTGCAAAGCATCACAGAAGGACGCGAGGACATTGAAGCTGCGGCGAGAATCGTGTTTGCCTCTGGAAGGAAAACAACTTCAGTACCTTGAGTAGCTCGCTCAACGGTCGCGGTAAATTCGCTGCCTGCCAGGATGCGATTCATAGCAAGATCTAACTGATGGCGAAATAATGATCCGAACTCCGTGACTTCTGTATAGTGCGTATACAACCCATTACTCTTTATTGAGTCTTTGAAATCGCGGACTGCTTGGACTTGCGCCAGATCAGAAGTATTTGGCAATGGGCGGTCACAGAAAAAGATCAGTACTCCGTCATGGCCTTTTGATTCGGAGAACTCACGAATTTCTTGGACGGTTCCTGAGAGATCTGAGTTTGTAGGAGTTCCCAGTCTCGACCACAGAATTGCAACAAGCAAATCACATCGATCTAGAAGTTGACTGTTGATGAGGTCCTGGGGATGTCCACCTTGCACTGCATGAGAATGAGTCTCGACACGCACTGGCTCAATCAAGACAGATCGAGACATCGAGTGGGCCGCGTTCCAATTGTGAATAACGCGACACGCCTCGTCCCGTTCCAGGTGAACATCACCTGGGCTAGCAATAAATACTCGAATGAAGGTTCCGTTTTGCATCTACTTCCCCCGTCGCTTCATGCTCGCTGTTTCCACATCAAACACATAGTCGCTTATTGATCCATCCTTAATTCGTTCAACAACTTCCTCGATCACTGGTAAGGGAACGAGGAACCATTCTCTAGGTTGAACCTTGCCTCCGAATCGATCGGCAAGGGCCAAGTCGATTCGAGCTCGTGCAAGAAACTTGTGAAGCAGCGACTCGAACGCTTTGCAATTGATGTTTGCCAAGCGATAGACGGCCACCAACTCTACCGCGGCGAAAAGATAGGTCGTTTCCTTCTTGGCATTGGACACTCGCTTCTCGGGATCACCGGTGGTCAGTCCAATCTTGTGAAGAATCTCCCGATTCGCTTGCACGAACGGATTGTCCGAAAGGCTTCTGCCAACGTAGATGGCACCCGATGCACTGTCCCCCTCTTCGACCTCACTCGAAAAAAGCGGACCTATGTCGCTGAAGTCTTCCTCGGTGTCGGGCTGCGGTGGCACGATGCGGCGACTGTTCTCATCTTTGTTGAGCGCCCGTCGCAGCGATCGAAGTAATAGGTCTGACTCGGTACCGTTGTCGAAAATGACTCGCAAGCGTCGATCGCGTTCGCCGTGCTCAGGAGTAAACCAATCGCCGGTTTCTGCAACCAAAGCCTTCTGGCCATCGACGATAAACCAATCGCCTTTGCGTATCTGAGATCGACTGCTCGTCTTGAATAGCTCGGTGGATTGACGTCCGGTTTCAAGATCCGCTTGGACCGCTTCGAAGTCCAGTCGAAACGCATCGAAGTCTTCGCAGGGCTTACGCTGGGCGACTTCTTCAGGGACATTCCGTTCGGCATGCCTTTCGATTGCCGAACGAACGTGTTTCATCGACGTGATGTCGTCGTCCGAGGGACTGACGCCCAAGGCCTCCAACAGTTCATCGTCACTGTTTAATTCGTACTCTTCAGATGGCTCGCTAACGCGATCGGCCAGTATCCCATCAGTGTCCATCGTTCTTAGAAGCGTCAAGCACTCGGCGCTGGCACGAATTCGGTCTAGGCGAATTGCGTACAAGCGTTCAAAGATATCGCGGCCTTCGCCGTGTTGTGGAAGCCGTTCGTACTCGCGAAAGAACCGCTGAATGTCCTCAAACCCTGCTATGATCCGCTCTTGCTTGGCCGTGTAGGTTTGATCCTGTCTGACTTCGGTTTCAACACCAAGCTCAGCCAGCAGCGCATCGTCATCGGAGGTGAAGGAAGAATTAGGAATTTGGAATTTGGAATTAGGAATTCGCTTGGGCATATTCAATTGGCTCTTCATGTACCTTATTGTCTCGCATCGTTTTCAGAATGCTCCCGATGATTCTTAGTAGTTCTTCAGCATCGTCGATCAATGATGCAGACTGCTGTGCGGTGAGATATTCGGTATCCGTCAGCAAGCGAATCCAATAGTGGGTTTCGCGGGCTTCCTTGTAAGAAATACTGAGCTTAGCAAAAAAATCTTTTTCTGACTGCCCGCCAATCGCTTCTTCCACATTCGCTCCGATCGAAGTCCCGGACCGCAGCAACTGCTTGCTCAACACAAACTCCCTCTTTTCATCCGCGAGATATCGACAAGCGTTCACGATCCGTACCGCAAACGCATAACTCTTATCCCTAACAACATTATCTTGCTTCACTTCCCCACCTCCTAATTCCTAATTCCTAATTCCTAATTCACTCTTCATACGCGTTAAATACGCAATACCTTCTGCCATGCGTCGCTCCCACGCATCTTGGCTGGTAAGCGATGGCAACCTACCGCGTTCGTTTTTAAACTTGATCGCACGCTTCGCCAGATCGCGAGCCTCTTCCGGTGACAACTGCACGCGACGACCAGCGATCGCCGACTGCACTTGCCGCAATCGCTCTTCATTCATCGTCTTAGCAAGAATGTTGTAAGCCTCGCCGAACGGATTGATCGAATCAATTAAATCGACATTCAAATCGCGAACATCGGTAACATAACGGCGGATTCCATCGATCAGTGCCGTGTTCGAGGTTGCGCCACCGCCGCCCGATTTCACCCCACCCATCTGAACCAAATTCAACGCCGCAATCGCCCGTTGACGGATTGCTTCTTGGTCTTGGTCTGAGAGGTCGGGATACTTGTCACGGATGATCTTGCCCATTCGCTGTTGTGTGGTCTCTTGTGGCGGAAGCTCATCGTTGAACAATCCGTCCTGAACTGTTCGCGTATCCTGAACGAACGAAGCCACAACCTCGTTCAAGTCTTCGCGACAGATCCTAGTCGCTTCGTCGCTCTCGGGCACTGCGAGTCCATTGATCTCGATTTGAACCCCACCCGTTGCCCCATCCACGCCGACGTTGCAGCCGTCCGGCTTGTATCCATCGGGCCCGTAGTCCAAGCCGGATTGTGGAGCGCTCGTAGGCGTCTTTGGACGAAATTCAAAACGAGGAGCTAGCACTTGTTCCATTAACAAGCTGGCAGCGATTGCCTTCAGCGTATCGTTTACCGCTTCCGTCACTGCTTGTTCGCCGGCGTCCGGCTCGGCGATCAAATTCGTGAACCGTGCTCGAGTCTTACCCGGCGCGTCGCGAGTTGCTCG
The DNA here is from genome assembly GCA_043743995.1 of Pirellula sp. GTDB lineage: Bacteria > Planctomycetota > Planctomycetia > Pirellulales > Pirellulaceae > JBKCUI01. The sequence continues at coordinate 5,686 of JAYTVM010000452.1, forward strand.
ACCAATAATCTGTACAATCTCAGTCAAGCTGCTGCGATAACCTATCGTCAGCGCATGCTCGCACCAAATCCAGTCAAAGCCCTCCTTCGCCATCCCCAAGGCGATGATGATGTCCACATGATCTCGATTCTCACGCCCCGCAGGATCGCGAAGAGCCGCAGAAACTTTTTCGCGTTTGATTGGCTCGTCGTCGACCAGGTCAGCGATCTTCAGCACTCTCCCTGTCGATGTCTTCACCAGTTGGAATCCAGTGGCATCGTCAGTACCAAGCCACTCGCCAAGCGTCTCTAAAATGTGCTCGACTTCCTTGTGCTTGTCCTGTGTGCTCTCACGACTATTCACATTGGGAATATGGATGATTGTCTTCTCGTTTTCGTCGAGCACCTTCGGCAGGTCATCGAGGTAGCTACCCGAATAGAAGTAATAGCCAATGTCCAGCTTCTTCAGGTGCTCATAACCGCTGAGCTGCTCATAGTAGGTGTAGGTGACAGTGACGAAACGACGCTCATCCTCTGGCATCAATACAGCAGCCGCATCGCCTCGAAAATAACTGCCGGTCATTGCGATCAAGTGAGTCTTGTCGCGTTCGATCAATTGACGAACATATTCACCAAGCCGATTATCCTCGCTGACCGAAACATGGTGAAACTCATCGACTGCGATCAAGCGATCGTCGAAGGCCTCAACACCAAATTTCTCAAATGCGAATCGGAACGTGGCATGGGTGCAAACCAGCAACCGATCATCCGATGCCAGAAATCGTCCGAGCGCGTCAACCTTGCCGCCATCGGTTCCAGGGGCGTTACACAAATTCCACTGCGGCGCGACCGTCCAATCGGAAAAGAATCCATCTTTCGCAAGCGAAGTGTTTCCGAAACTTGCTCCGATCGATTTCTCAGGAACGACCACAATCGCTTGCTTAATGTTTTGGCGATGCAGCTTGTCGAGAGCAACGAACATCAAAGCTCGGCTCTTGCCCGAAGCAGGGGGCGATTTTAGAAGCAGGTATTGTTCACCACGAAATTGCCAAACGCGGCTTTGCATGGCGCGCATGCCCATCGCGTTGGATGTGATCGATTTGCCACTGCCAGCATAAATGACACTAACGCCGGGCATGGATTTGGGTTTGGGCTCGTTCATGAAACACGGAATCTATTCTAAATGGTTTGGCGGGAACCGCCCGATGAAGTGTAGTTCTTTACGAATCGAAACAATGGCTGACCGATTCATTCCAAGCGCAGAGATCGTGGCTCGTCCCGTGGGCGTCAGACCCTCGAATTCAAACTCATCGTTAAGCCGAAAGTGGTCGGACCAAGTTTCTTCACGAGGATGAAACAGGCGAACGGTCGATTCAGTTTGTGGATCGAGCGAGAACATCCTTGACCCCTTGCGAAGCGAGCAGGTCACGCAAGCGAGCGCAAGATTTGCTGCATCCGTCTCCCCGCCTTCACGTCTTGGAACGACATGGTCGATATGGAATGTCGCCTCTTGCGAACTTTGGGGCAGCAGACAGTATTCGCAGACCTCACGGGCTCTGTCACGAACTTCCTGGACCAATCGCATTGGAATATGTGGGCTCACGCATTACTTCCTTGACGCCCGTTCGGCGCGAAGCTTTAGCAATGTAAGCATGTCAACAAGTTCGCATAGCGCGTCGGCCTCTCGCTTCTCTGTCTCGCCCAGCTCACCAGCGTGATCCTGTTTGTCTAGCAATGCAGTTAGCCGTGCATCCAACGCAGGCGGTAGGCTAAAGCGCGCCCAATCTTCAGGTAAATCCACTTCAATAGTAACGGAACTCATTAAGCACCTCGCTTTCATGGTCAATTGTAACGCCACTGAAAAACACAAATCGCAGGCAAATCGCTCGCTTCAACGTTAGGAAGCTTGACCTCCGGAAAGTCGGGACAGCGCCCCGCTTTTCATTATTCGCATAGTTCTTTGGGGAAAATCTCGGCAGTCGAGATCATTAGCCTCAGTTTTGTCGCAAATCTTTTGCCTTCTCGCAGTTGTCAAGGTTTCCTTGACAACTGGATTTGCAGCGGAAAAAGTCCACCGATGAACGGTCAAGCAATCCTTGACAGTTGACTGGTTGGGAACTGTTAAGTGTTGCTTAACAGTTCCCAAAGTCTTCCTTCCACCAATTCCTAATTCGCAATTCCTCATTCCTAATTCCTCTTCCCCGTCATCTCCGAGTACATCTTGAAGAGTGTTTCGAGCCGTTCGGTGTCGTTCTTGAAGCGGCGACCGATGTAGATGCGTTCAAGCGTTTCGTCGTTGCGATCGTGTGCGGCTCGTAGATCGTCCGGCATCGCTTCCGGATCGTAGAGTTCAGCGATTGTCGCGGGCCAATGCGTCTCTCGAGCCAGCAGAATATTCTCGGCGCAACGGTTTAGGTCGACTTTATTTTCGTCGGTTAGATCTGGGACGGGAAAGGTGTTCCAGCCAAGCGTATTTGAGTATGATGGATCATTTCGCAATCGGGAACAGACAGTTCCAATCCAAACTCGATGTAGCAAAGAACTTAATAGTGCCATCGCCCACATCGGACCATCGTAAATCGCAAATACTTTGTTATTGACCGTCGTTCGAGAGTCGAGATACCCCGATTGAAGGTACTGCCGTCGATCGGAACTGATTCCAGCGATCGCAATAGTTCCAGTCTTTCCGATCCGCATTTCTCGCATTTGGTGCGACCTAGATGCCATTTGGTTCGCGGACAAATCTCGACTACCAAGTCGCATGCGTTTTACACCGTCGATGCGCTCCGCGATTCCAGGGATTTCTAACGCGTCGGTCAGATCAGTGTCTTCAATCCATAGGCAGTATCGCTCGATACCACGCACAAATTCAGCAGAGCCGTAGATCTTGCGTATAAATTTTGTTGACTGATCCATTCTGAGATGTAACTTCTCCAACTCCGAACGAGAGAGTAAAAGATGACCGCCATCCACTGGCTTATTTCCGAAGTTCATTGCTGGCAGAGCTGAAATAGGAACCGCTCGCTTATCAACTGTGATATTTGCTCCAGCCACCAAATACGCATTGATATACCCAACATCTTTGACCGCTGCGTCGTCATCGAAAGTTGAGCTAAACAGTCGTCGTCGAATAACCGGATTTGCTGTGACTCCAACAATAGATACCGTTACCCCGGCATTATGACTTGCCAGGTTCGCCCATTGAAAGCTTCTGTGGGCAAAGAAAATATGGTGACCGGTCGCAAAAATTAGAGGCCAGAGAATTGGAACTTGCTGGCCTTGGCATATCGTATTGGTCGAAACAAACGCAGTAGAGGTTGGTGATATTTTCCCGTACGCGGCCGCTTTCATAAACCAACCGGCAACGTAATCGAGTACCTTCCATTGGTTAGTCCTGTCCCCAAAGACGCACCTCAAATCATCTTTCTGCTCCGATGATTGCCATGTTGAACCTACGTATGGCGGATTGCCACAGATGTACGTCTCGCCGCCTTCATTCTCAAAATCGATCTCAATTTGATCGAGTGGCGTTTGAAATAAATCATCCTCAACCAGCTTCACGCCGCTGGTGCCCGTAGGCGGACACACTTTGAGCCAATCGAGCCGCAATGCGTTCCCGTGCGTAATCCAGTTCTCTTTGTTGAGCGGCAAAAACTCCGCAAGAGCTAATCGCTGGCCTCGATACAGTTCGTCGCATTGATACTCGGCAATGATCAATGCGAGCCTAGCAACTTCAACCGCAAAGTGTCGCAGCTCAATCCCGCGAAAATTCGTCAGCGGAATCTCCGATGCACGATCTGGCTCGCCGCGCAAGATGTTGATCTCGGCTTCGATCTTGCGCATCTCTTTGTAGGCAATCACCAAGAAGTTGCCACTGCCACAAGCAGGATCGAATACGCGGATTCGTGCCAGTCGTTTGCGAAGGTTTAGTAGCTTGCGATGGTTTTTTCCTGCTTCTTCCAACTGGGCGTGTAGGTCGTCGAGAAAGAGCGGGTTCAGAACCTTCAGAATGTTCGGCACGCTGGTGTAGTGCATCCCCAACGCGCCGCGTTCTTCATCGTCGGCCACCGCTTGAATCATCGAACCGAAAATATCTGGATTAATCTGCGTCCAGTCGAGCGATCCGATATGCAGTAAGTACGAGCGTGCTATCTGAGTGAAGTTAGGAACAACCAAATGATTTTCACTCCCTTCTCCCTCGGTACTCCGGGGGAGAAGGGTTGGGGATGAGGGGGCTGTCGCTGCTGATTCACCGGTTCGCCCCTCACCCCCAGCCCCTCTCCCCGAAGCGGGGCGAGGGGAGCCAGAAGTATTATTGCCAAATAAACCACCATTCACATACGGGAACTGACTTGCCCAAGTTCGCAACTTTGCCGCGTCGCGATCCTTCATCGGGATATCCATCGCCCGGAATATCTCAGCGAGCACGAAGTTGGTATTCGCACCGCTTGGGTCGCTCATCTGACGCACGGTGTCGGTAAACAAACCGCTGCCATTAAAGATGCCTGTGTCTTCAGCAAAAAAGCAAAAGATCAGGCGAGCAAAGAAATGGTTCAACTCCTCACGCCGCTCGTCTCCATCCCAGGCCGGATTGGTACGCAGCAGCTCAACGTACAAACGATTGAGTCGTCCTGTCGCCTTGATATCGAAGGCGTTTTCACGTATCTGCCGAACCGTCGATATCCCTGCCAACTCAAGGAAGTAACCGAAGTGGTCAGCCAGTTCTTTGAAATCGCATACCAACGGCGGGTCTTCGGAATTCAGACTCTCCGCGTGAACGGTTTGCCCATCCGTTGCGAGCGCGAACTTTACCTTGTGCTTCCCCGAACCTGGGCTTTCCACAAGCCGCTTCAAAAGGCCGGCGACAGCATCCGGTCCACCCGCCGAGCAAGTGGCCATGTGAATGTTGTTGCGCTGCAGAACTGCCAGAACGCCTTCACCAGTTACATCCGTTTTGTTGGTTGAGTTCTTCCCGAGGTTTCGCAATCGCTGAAGCGTAGCAATCTTATTGCCGAACGCTTCCAAAAAGGCGTACGGAAACTCGGCCGCGTCAAACGGCTCTTCGACAAGTTTGCTAACTGCCTCTTCGATCTCAACAGCGTTCATGCGGAATTGGGAATTCACAATTAGGAATTAGGAATTAAAAACCTGCCGCCCCATTCCTAATTCGAAATTCCTAACTCCTAATTAAAACTGTTGCCTGCAAGCTGCTACAATCGTACAATGCAAGCCTCACTAGAACAAGCAGGGATTGAAGATGGACAAATTCGGCGATCGAATTCGTGAACTCCGCAAAGCAAAAGGCTATTCCCTCCGCCAACTCGCACCGTTGGTCGGGGTAGGCTTTTCGTACCTCAGCAAAGTCGAAAATGATAAGCTCGACTTCGCGGGAACCGCATCGGAGTCGCTTATACACCGCTTAGCAGACGTCCTCGAGGCAGACGAGGAAGAACTGTTACTGCTCGCCCAACACGTCCCGAAGCGGATCGCTGATCGTATCCTAGAACAGCCAGACGTATTCCGAACGCTGGCAACGCTTAACTCAGAAGAATTAGCGAGAGTGGCCGAGCAGGCAGTTAAATACAAGCTACGGTCTGCCGCTCGAACGCCAAGGTGAAGCGAGGCCCTGAACGCCGACGCACGCTTCCATGAACGAGAGTCGTAGTTGTTACTCCCATAGCCCAAGAGTCAACGCCTTCTAAGCGGCAAACTAGAGAAGGTTATACGCAAAGGAAACCATCAAAGTCACAGACGAAATATCTGGTAAGGACTTTCTGCTCGCCATAATTTGCATATTAGATTTCGATTTATAAGAATCTCTCCCGCCGCAGGAAGCTCCGTAGTTCTCTGTTAAATAAGACTTCTCCGTAAAACAGAGAATTTGAGAGTTCAAACCGAATTTGCGCGATCGGGTCGCGAAAATGCGATTTTGGCCACCGAAAGAGCGTTCTCTGTTTGCGGGCCGACAACCCGTGGAACGCGAAAACCCCTGGAAAACAACAAAAAAAGCCGAGGGGTTTAATCCTCGGCTTCTCTGTTAATTCGTACCCTCGGAAATTCCGAGGATTTGAAAGGCTCCCCGTGCCGCCCCTGATATCGGACCTTCCTTGAGAAGCCGATTTCGCAAGTGTTCTAAAGGCAAGGGCTTGTGGAGTTCGAGACCGGATCGATTGGTCTTTCTGAGCGTGCCGCGTTACGAAAAATCTGCTTAACAGTCGGGACCTTCGCTGCGCTGACTTTTAGTAGTTTTAACTTTCCGCGACTTTCACCTAAGTGCCTCTCCGTAAGAACCGTGATTTCGGTACGTACCTATCCCTCGATGATCGAAACCACTTCACGAAAAAAAGACCTGCGAAGGTGTGGTTTTCGGAATCGCAGATGTCTTGGCCGCCACTCTGGCGACAACTACAGGCGACTGAGAGGACGAAGGTCGCGCGTTTAGGAACGTGACAACGGCCGAAAAACTTGATTCATGGCAGCGGGAAACGGCTCTCAATCCCTAGCGTGATCCCGACCGTCCCTTTGAAGCCCTATCGCGAAGCGAACTTCGAGTGACCGCCTCCGCTGCATGTATACACTGCCCAAAAATAGGGATGCACCCATGGGTCACTGGCGCCCGCTTCTTTGCGCACCCTCAGGAATTCACGTTGTGCTTCAGCCAACGACCGGCTGATGGTTTGGCCACCGTTGAAATTTGTCATGGTGGACTTAATCAATTCCGGTGCCGTGTCGTCATAGACATCCCACAATCCAGAAACAACTGACTTCGCCCCTGACTGCAGAATAGCTCGTTGCAAGCCAAACAGATCATCGCCGGGAAGGGGGGAACGGTCGGCGAGGCCGGAGTAACAGGCGCTCAGGACCACGACGTCCGACTTGATCGGTTGGTTAAACAATTCCATTGCCGTCAAGCGTCCGTCAAAATCTCCGCCTGAGTTACACAATAAAAAACTGGCCAAGGGGCGATCGGCTTCGTTCTGACCGTGAGTACCAATCAATAACAGACCGGGTTGGCCAAAGACACTCGCGATATCCGGCTCAAGGATCGGATTCTTCTGAACGATAGAGCCGACTGCTTTTCCGAAGACTTCCCTGAAGTTCATGAGATCCTTTTCGACTCCGGGCAGTCGCGGCGCATTTTCGAAGTCCGCAATGCCGACCGCGTTTGTCTGAGAAACTTCCGAAGGCAATTGTGTTAAATGGAAGTAGCTCAACAGCGAAGGTGCGGTCGTGATGTCAATCGAACGTTCTATCAGGAACTTCGGCTGTGGCAACTCCATCTTTGCCCGTTCAGTCCGATCGGGTTCGACCACGAGAGCTCCGAACGGAAAATAGTGCAGGACATGATGGGGAATCACCACCAGACGTTCGCAACGATCGATTGACTTTCGGAACTCGTCCGGAATCAGCTCCAGGTAGAACTGATGTAGTTTATCCTGCCATGACTTTTCGAAGCCGCTACCGGACATTGCCTCTTTGTACATCTTTTGAGCCTTTAACTCCATCGATGTCAAAAAATCCGTTATACGACCTACCAACTCGCTTGCCGCTAGAGGCTGACCATCGACACCGGTTAGAAGCACAAAAAGAAGAGAATAGTAAAAGTATTTTTGGATCATTATTGCGGTCTCATTCAAGACGCTTTTGGTGAAGAAACTTGATACCGTTTTCGACGTTTGGCGCTACCCATCTCGATGCCCGAGAGAAGCAGTTGCAGTTGCGTTCGATC
>JAYTVM010000453.1:0-50070 GCA_043743995.1 Pirellula sp.
AGTATCCTTGGCAAGATGTGGGCATATAGTGGCCTAAATAGGGCACTGTATAACATCTTTGACTTCCGGATTTCTCGGCACCGCGATGGCCCACAAGAATTTTTGGCTGAGAGCCATGGCTACGTCCAGGGGGACTGCTTTTCGGGCAATATATCGGTGGTGCTAAAAAGCGATGATCGATTGACGTTCGTTGCATGCTGGGCCCATGCGCGTCGATACGTGGTCGAGAGCAAGGACTACAAGGATGAGTGTGAAAAGCTTCTGAATATGATCCATAAGCTGTACGACATTGAGCAGCGAGCGGTGAACTATTCGGTCGAGGAACGCTTTGCGATTCGCCAACGCGAATCGATTCCAATCTTGAACGCAATCCGCAAACACATAGACCTATACGATCAGAGCTAGATCCTGCCCAAATCGGACTTCGCGGGGGTAGTTGGTTATATCCATGGCAACTGGGAAGCGTTGATGAGCTATGCATCGACGGGATTTGTTCCGATTGACAATAATGCAATTGAGCGTCTCATGAAACAAGTTGCCGTGGGCCGTAAGAATTGGCTTTTCGTCGGAAACGTAGCGGCGGGAGATCGAAGTGCGATGCTGATGAGCTTGGTCAGTAGCGCAAAGCGTCATGACCTAGACGTATGGAAGTACGTGAAGGACGTTTTAGACCAACTGTTGGCAGGCGAAACAGACTACCACAAGCTACTTCCAGACGTGTGGAAGCAAACGCACCCGGAGGCGGTCCGAGTGCACCGGGTCGAGGAACGCCGCGACAAAGCGGAACGCAAGCAATACGACAGGGCCAAGCGCCTGCTCGCAGCGAAGGAAAAGCGGAACGCGACCGCCTAGCCGATTTGCGACCAAAATTCCTACTGGTTGACGTGGGCGCTTACGTTGGTGCTTGGTTTTACGACCGGCAGAAAGCCGGACTTGGTGACTATTTTGTAGATTGCGTAGCGACCGATCTTGCGTCGCTTGAGTCGTCGTTTGGCGTTCACGAACTGGCAGCTGATCCCAGCCGTGCGTCCATTCAAGTGATCACGACTGTTTTCGCGTCATAGCAGATGTGAATGGTTCTGCCATCAAGTAGCCCCGTTCCAAGCAATGGGAACCTCCCCTTGTTTTCGATGACTTGGACTGGAACCATTTGTCCAAACCAATCCACAACACAGTAAAACGATTCCATCGAGACCTTGGAACCGTCCGCAAGGATGGCTTCCGTTTCCACCAACGAGTCAAGCTCCAACTTGCTAATCAGCTCTTTGGACAACACAAGGTGACCGTCGAAAGCAGTATCTATCCAAACAAGAATTTCTGAGGGTTCAGCTTTCAATCCATTGGCCACTCGAATGGCGATCAAAGCTCGATTCCGGTCATCCACAAATCCCTTCACGGAGAAAATGCTCCAATGTGAAAGGCTGCTTCATGACCAATTCGAATCACAAAAGACTTTCTGTCAGGGAATGCCTTCTTTGCGGCTAATGCAACTTCGAGAAAGGTCTTCCCCAAAAAGAAGCGTCGAGATGATGGCTCGATTGCAACAAAATCATCCCTGTGATCTTGTTCCAAGCGAGAACGCAAATCTTCCTCATATACATTTTTCGCAGATTCCGCGACTGACATTTTCCAATCTCCTTAGCCGGATTGTGTTTCTCGACGAACCATATTGTACAATAATGGGCCACGTAGCGAAACCGCAATGAACGATGGACGAACCAAGGATTGCAGTCAAGCGGCGATAACGCGTGTCGCCAGGCGGACGTCTCTTGGCGCCGCTCGCTGAATCCAGTCGTTGGTCAACCAAATAAGAACGTGATCTTTCCCTGCCCAAGCTCCCCATCTACTTCCGCTCCGTCTTCCGGACTGGCTTCGTTGTCAGCAGCCTCGGTAAAGATTCTGTTGCCTTGCAACGGTGCCAAAAGCGTCTGCCTCATATGGGATTTCTGTTCGTAACCTGGCAGGTTTGGTGTGAAGAGTCCGGGTAGCGAAACTGGTACAAACCCGGCGTTTACGCACATCTTCGCGGTGTAACATGGGTACACGACACTTTTATGCGCGGTCTCGATTTCCTGACCCTGTTATCGTACAATAAGGAAAGACTTTAGCCCGCAGAAAGATGGGCGGTAAAAGATTATGGCATAGTTCGCATTTTTTACCGGACATCTTTTTGCCAGCTGGGCCCGACTTTCGATTGCCTATTTTGTGGGCTTCAATGGACTCGCATCTAAGAAGTCGCGAGGCATCAGTTCAAAGCTGTTCCAAACGATGGGCTGGGCAGGCCAGTCTTCGGTCCGCGGATGATGCACGAAGGATAGCCGATACCACGCGACAACATCCGTACCCAATACCGGTTCGTCATTCAAGTAATTGGCCAATGCCGATAGCATTCTGCGATTGTCGGTTGACGAATATGGAAACTCACTCGCACGGTATTTGGTAATAAAAAAGTCACCCGTGCACACTGGGAAGCCGCCATCTTTCCAAGCTCCATGCCCGCCGGGCAGCAGGTGGTACGATCTCGCAAGTCCCATCGCATTGATCGACTTAGGGTTTTTCACTCTCCAGGAGCGAAACACATTCTCGGCGAGAACTCTCGCAGTTTCTCGTTCAAACGGACGCCACACGCCGCGAGCCACTTGGGGATTGGCTTTGTCGGTTTCGTAGGTAAATTCCTCGGCGACATTGGAGTCCGCGCCGTCGATATCGAAATCAATCCGGAAGTAGAAATTATGCACGTGCGATGGAGCAAACACATTCTGACCTTGATCGTCCTTGCCAACAACAAGTCCGGCATCGGTTCCAGCTCCAACATTCAAATGCTGTAGGCCGCCGGTGGCCCCAACCTCTGGGCACAAGCTACCGTCATTTCGAAATTTCCAACGAATCACATAGGTGTAGCCATCGCCGGGGCCTTTGAAGTGGACCATGGACCAAAGCACCAACATCTTGCCAGGCGCTCGTCCTTGCGTGCCCGCGTAGAGAAACCCGATGGGCTCCTCATGCATCATGACATCTGCCGTGGAGCCAGTGGATGGTTTGCCATCGCGGTTGAACGGACGGCAGCCAGTGCCGGCCGAATTGCAATCGCGGCCCACTTGCAACGGCATTGGATTGGCTAGAAACCCGCCCAGTGAAAAATCTTCAGGTCGAGGTGCGCCTGGTGCATAGGGGACATAAATCTCTGCTAAGTTGATGGACTTCAAGACCTTCTTGCCTTGAAAGAAGACATCATTAATCATCAATCCTTCGATGTCTCGAAATTGCCATCGAAACGACCACCCTTCCCATTCAACCAATTGACCAACATGGGTGTCGGGCGGTTCTTGCGGGAGTTGGTCCGAAAAATCGATTGCATCCTGCGAATAGCAAGCAAGCCCCAGCCCTAGCCAGCAACAGCAAGCTACTGTCCAACTTCGTGCAAAAGGAATGCTGGTCGATTTCAAGGTCATGTCGGTTTTGGAGGTGTAAGGTTTAAGGTTTAGGGTTTAAGGTTTAGCTTATCGCTTATCGCTTATCGCGTATGCCTTCAATCTGCTCTCGTGCCAAATCCAAAAAGACATCGGCAAGCTTCGGGTCCGCCCCCAGAGTTCTTGCAATTAGCCATTGCTTGTCAGGGTAGCGCAATCGGCATTGTAGTACCTTGTCTCGCAATTGTTCAATCAATTCACCTTCGAATAGCAAGTGCGGCTGGACCAAAACGGTTTCGCATTCCCATTGGGACGCTTCCTCGAGCAGTCCATCCAAGTTGGGTTTTCCACCAGCAAAGAAACCCGTTTGGTGGCGAACGACCCTCAATTGTGCAACCTTGAGTCCGGTCAGCTGACGCATATGAGCTAGGGCTTGTTGGTCGCTAGTCCCCCGTCCGACCATTGCGAGCCCGATCCGACCCAGTGTCCTGAATTGCCCTTCGCAGCGACCGGTGTTGCATTGAACCCTTGCGCAGGCGTTTGCAGGACAAACATGTCCTTTGGCTAATGCGGCTACTTCCGCATATCGGACCTGTGACAATTCCAGCACGGATGGGTGGGTCCCTAGAGAGCTTGTTTGTCCAATCACTTCGATACCGAACCTCTTGCCAGCTTGAGCGACTGCTTCTGGAATATCTTGCAATGCGTGCCCAGCAGTGAAAAGCAGAACCGGCACTACCAGCGTTTTCTTGATCCCCTGTTCACTCAACCGCTCGATGGCTTGCTCGATCGATGGCTCCGCTAGTTCGAGAAAACAGCCAAAAATCTTGGCCGCAGGTGCCTTGATCTGCATCTGCCCAACCAAATCAAGCAGTTGCAGGGCACCGGAGGGGTTTCGGGTGCCATGCCCCACAACCAAAATACTCCCGGATTCTCTTCCGAAAATCTCCCAAAATGCGTGACTTCCCCCAGATTGGGAGACTAGGTGCGAAACCGCGGAGCGGTCGGGCTCTGTTGCAATCATTGGTTCAAAGCGTCGGAAAATGGGTTGTTTGGGTAAATTGGATTGTTCGCAATGTCATTTTGTGCAGTGTATGCGGGTTGCAAGGACTGTGACGACAACTAAGTTGCCGTTAAGGTTTCAAAAAATGCTCTTTTCCTAAAGATCGACATGACAAGCACTTGCAAATGGATTTATCGACCAGGATTCGGTTTCTTATTTGAAAGACTTGTCGGAATAAACCACAATAGCATGACTCGTTTCAGAATTTCTAAAAGGTTACGCCGTTATGGACTCAAGATTTCGCAAGCGACAAGCTTTTCAAATCCTCCTTCGATCTGCCCTTGCGATCGCGGGATCGGCATTTCTATTTGCTGACCGCGCGACCGCTCAATACTGCGACCCAGTAACTTCGTATCGGCTCCAAACGGAAACCGTGCTCGAGCAAGTTCCTGTTACTTCGATGCGAGTCGAGTACGAAGAACGCATGGAAGAAAAAGAAATCGTGAGTTATCGTCCCTCCGTCCAAGAACGGGTCGAGAAAAGGCAACGTACGGTTCACAAGCCGGTTATTGAAACTGCCACCAAGAACGAAACCTACACCGTCTATAAGCAAGTGGTCAAAACCGACTATGTCGATGAGACTTCGTATGTGAACGAAACGTCCCAGGTCGAACAGATTGTGACCACCATGCGTCCGATCATAGAAACTCAATATCAAACTCAGCACGTTATCGTTCAAAAACCGGTAACCGAGACCGTCTATCAGACTCAAAACTACATGGTCCAAAGACCTATCACCGAAACAACGATGCATACGCAACAGCAAGTTGTTCAGCGTCCTGTGACAGAGACGACTTTGGTGACCCAAAACTATGCTGTGCAACGTCCCGTTACGGAAACCACGTATCAGACTCAAAACTACACGTCCTATCAGCCCGTTACGACTTATCAACCGGCGGTTGTTGATGCTGGCGGTTACGTAGCGCAGCAATACGTCCAACCTGGCGACACACGGTATCACTTGCGATTTCAGAGGGGTGGTTACAACACCAATCCGCTCAATGGAACGGTAAATTATCAAAGAGGCGGACTAGGTTGGGTCCCCTATCAAGCCCCTGGGCAGAACTTCGCACAACTGCAATACCAACCCAATTATCAGCAAGTCGCCGTTCCGCAGCAGAGTTTCATGCCGCAAACGATATCGCAACAGGTTCCGGTTCAATCAACTCGCTTGCAAACCGAAATGGTTCAACAGCAAGTACCGGTGACCAGTACGCGAATGGAAAACCAAGTCATTTCTCAGCAGGTGCCAGTGACCAGTACTCGGATGCAATCCGAAATGATTCAGCAGCAAGTTCCCATCACAACGACTCGGATGGAGAACCAAGTGGTGACCCAACAAGTTCCTATACAGACCCAACGAATGGAGGCTGTCCAGGAAAAAGTTATGGTTCCCACGACGGTACAGAAACCAGTGACTCGCAAGGTGGCTCGGGAACGAATCGAGTACGTGCCAGAAACGCATGTACGACCAGTCCAGACTCAAACCACGACTTACAAACCGGAAATCGTTTCCGAGGATGTGGTCATTCGAACTCCGATCATGGAGCGAATCGTTCAAAAGGTACAAGTTCCCCAACGCATTGCCCGTTCCGCGCCTTACACGGAATTGAGAACGGTCGCTCGAACGTACACCCATCGAGTACCAATCGGTTACGTAGGCCCGATCGTAACCTCTTACCCGATTATTGACTCGACTACCGTCGTGACGGCTGCAGCAAACAGTAGCGATGGAAGTAGTGGTCAATCGGTGACTTCCGGCAAACCGGCGACACCAGAACCAGCTTCGCTCCCAGCACCGAAAGCAGAATCGAACGGCTTCAAAGGGGGTTTGTCCATTGGCCCACCCGACGGCGACAAAACCGCCAGCCAAACACAAAGCAAAAAGCCACCTGCATCCGGTAAAATCAAATTGCAAAGCGATGATTGATCGCCTTGGCCTTTCGCCTTATGCCGACACATCGATTCCGCGAGAAACCGTCGCGGCTTGCTCGATTAACTTCACCGCAGCTTGCCCTTGTTGCTTTTCCACATTCAACTGTTTTGCGAGCACCGCGGTAGCGATGTCGGAACGGGTCTGCTCAGTTTTTGTGAAGACATCGATGGCTTGTTGTGCGATCGGTGGTATCGACATGATGAACGGCTTTCAAAGGATTTAGTTTGGGAAACATTGTCGCCTTTCGCTCTGCGAAAGTGCGTTGGCAATGCGCACTTTCGCAGAGCGAAAGGCGACATTGAGCGAAAGTGGCGACGTTGATCTAGCGTTCGCTGCCCGCAAACAACAACTTCGATGAGCGAGCATTGGGTTCGTGTTCGCAAGTTACGATCAAATCCATCGACACCGTCCAGCGACCATTTGCGTCTCCTTGCACAACCCAATGCGGAATCATGCAAACCGATTGGTGCACCAGTTCAAAGCCACCTTCGCTTTGGCTGACGGTGGCGACCGGAAAACACCAAAGCCCCGTCGGACGGTTGGATGTCCACTGCACGTTCGCCCCCAACCATTGATCGATCATTCCGATGTAGTCGGTCGATTCGATGTTCAAAACGGTGCCAAGATGCCCCAATCTTTCGCAGCGTTCATTGTAAAAGAACCGATCCTCTGCACCTGAGGGCAGACCGGCGAAATTGAATTCCACACCGAAGTCGAACGGGCGGCCCGGCGGAAGGCCTTCGATCAAATAGGTGATCTCTAGGGCGTGGCTCCCCGCGAACAGCGTGATCCCTTTGGTGATTGTCAAAGGTACGCCCCAGGCGTTCCCTTCTCGACGCAACTGAACCTGGATTTTCCCCGAGCCTCGCCTAAGCTTGGCATCATATGGTAATGCGACAAAGTCACCTCGCTCCGTCGCTCTCCCACGTTGGACATCTTCCGCAGTCGTACCGTGGTCATAAAAATGATCGACCAGCGATTTACGGGGAGAAGTGTCGTATTGAAGAAGATCTTCAAGTCCATGTTGTTTGAACACAACTCGGTCATGAATACTGGCGGTTTCGCCCGAGCCCTGACAGTTTCCTTGTTTGACCTTGGTGTGGTATTGTTCAGGCCGACGCTGCATGGTTGCCAACAAGTTATGTTCAATACCGCGAATGTCGAGTTCGTAGAGCATGCCACCTTTGGCCGGGGCGATGTAACCGATGAGTTGGTCGTTGGCCAATCGGATTTCCGGAAACAGATCCTTGTTGTAGTCTTCTGTTGTGACATCGACCCACTCGCCGTGGCGTCCATCGGAACGCTCAATGAGGTTATCGGCCGCGATCAACTCGCTGTAGGTTGCATTGCGAAGATGCGGCAAATAGATTCCGCCGAACGCACCGTGCCAATACGGGCAATTGCACTGTCCTCGATACAGGTGGTCCTCTGCTTGAGGCAGTAACGACTTGTCTCCGTTGCCTCGACGTGCGAACTCCAATCGCCGACTGACCTCCAGCATTCGGCAATACATTTCATTGGCTTCGGAATACTTGATCCGGAAATTGCGCCAGTATCCACCACGAAGGAATGTCTTGATCTGTGGCCAACGGGAGTCACTCTCCAAATCATGCACCAGCGAATCGTAGGAACCCTGCCGCTCAACGGGCAACGCCCATTCCGTCATTTCGCGGTACGAGCAGTCTGGCAAATAAACAGAACCTGCTGGCGGAGTCTCCGTAATCGTCTCGGACGGCGTGGACGTATAAAGCCAATCTCTGTTGGCGGTCAGTTGTTCAAAGAATTGACGCAACCAGCCTCGCTCATAGACATGTTCTTTTGTGTTCGGCCAAGTGCCAAACTTCTCGCCGTCGTCGCCAAACAGAAGCACTGAGCCCGGTGCCCGTTCCGCAACGCTCCGACAATATTCGATGGTATCCGACGCGGGCGCGAATGGGAGCAAATAGCGAAGTCGCTCGCTACCCGGAAAGACCCGCAGCACATGCCCATCGTCTTCGGTAAGGAAATAGTTGGTCAGTTGCGATTCGTCCCAGCCAGCCGCTCGAAAATGGAAATCGTCAAGGATGGTGTACTGCATACCGGCGGGAACCAAGTCTCGCGTCAGTTGGCTTTCCCAAACACGCTCCGGCATCCACATTCCGGATACTGCCGTATCGAAGCGGGTCTGCAGCCAGCGTGTGTATTTCAAAATCTGGCCGATGCGATCGCGGCTTGGAATCATGGTCAATATCGGTTCGTAGAATGGACCTCCTACGATTTCAATTCTACCAGCGGCAACCAGCCCCTTAAGGCGGTTAATGTACTCAGGATGTAGGTCGGCCAGCCACATCATAAGGGGGCCAGATGTGTGCAACGCCAGCTTCAGGTGTTCGTACGGCTCGAAGACTTCGAGAAAAGGCATATAGCTGTCTTGATAGGCTTGTTCGATCACGCCATCAAAGTTTCCGACAGGCTGATGGTTGTGCAGAACAAGGCAAAGTCGAACAGTATTTTTCATAGGGTGAGTCCCGCTGAATCATTGGGGCTAATTAAGACGAACAAACAGGAATGCAAGCGTTTCCGCGTGCTTCGCGAAAGCATGTGCTGCATCGGCAAAATCGGCAAAAGAGTTTCAGCCGAATCAGCAACAATTGTCTTGCCCCTATGGACAACCCAATTAGTTCGACCGTCAGTCTATTCCGGGCCTAGAATTTGCTTATGCAAGTTCAAATCCCACAAAAATCAAAACTCGCAAATGCGTCGATAGCTTGGTATTTCGTTGCGTTTTTTGCACTGGCCGTTGGATGCTACGATCAACAAGGGCCCGATCCGACGGCCTTGAAGATAGCCGACATGACGGACAACCGATTGGAAAGCGGCCATCGGATTAGTACGGGTTCCTCTGCTCCCTCTTGGAACAACAATAGCAATGTTTCCGGTCGGACTGAACCGATTGTCCCACTTGATAGCCCTTTGACACGAAATACCCCAACATCCAAATTAAGTAGGGGAGACAGTCGGCCGCCCATTTTGGCGGTTCGATTGCTTGACCATACGGCTTTCGGTGTTCCGATTGGACTTTTCGCAGATCAAACGATGTTGATGCGGAGCGATGGCGCCATACAACGGATCAGGAACTCAGACATCGTTCAACAAAGCATACTTAAGGACCGATTTCATTCGATAGAACGGAATGAATTAGCGCAGCAGCTTCGAGCTGAATTCGGCAGGAATTACTTGGTGAAAAACGACGCCCCTTATTTAATCGTGGCCCGGTCTGAGCATATTGAGGCTTGGTCGAAACGCTTCCTGAGCCTTTTTCACGCCTTCAAACACTATTGCGCTACACACGCCATTCCAACTCGGGAAATCGAATTTCCATTGGTAGCTGTCGTGTTTGGATCCCGCAGTGAGTTTATGCGTTATGCCAATTCAAGCGGAACAAAGCTTCCGGAACACTGCGCTGGATATTATTTTTCCGATAGCAACCGCATTCTGTTGTACGAATCGACAGACACATCCACCAAGGAAACGCAGACCACGATTTGTCACGAGGCTACGCATCAGCTTGCCTTCAATATGGGATTGCATCAACGCAGAGCCGCGACCCCTTTATGGCTTATTGAAGGGCTAGCTACCATGTTCGAATCCCCCTTGCTCTCTGGGTTGCAATCGCGCGGGGGTAAGTCGCTTTGGCCTGCATCCAGGCAAGCAACATGGCAGGCTCTGTCGAAGCGGCCCGAATCGGTCCAACGCTTGGTCACAGGTCTCATTCATAATGATCTGGCCTTCGAATCCGATTTCCAAAATGCCTATACGATTGCATGGGCCATGACAGCTTATCTTTCGCAACGAAATTCGCAGCAGTTTGGACTCTACATGCAATACGTTGGCAATTTAACGCCGTTTCAAGACTATGGAGCCGCTCAGCGGGTTGCAGACTTCCAAAGTGCCTTTGGAAAAGACACGCGTTTGTTGACCAATAAAATAATTAAGTATCTAGAATCATTAGAGTGATTCTTGACCCTAGTGTCGCCTTTTGCTCCGCAAAAGTAGCGATCTCCACGCAACTTTCGCGGAGCGAAAGGCGACATTAATTGATCGAGAAGTCCTTAGCGACCGGAACTTGGCGATCCTAACGAAATCGCATCGTCGTCCAACATGACTGTCTCCGATGTCTCATCGGCGTACTCTATTAGGTCGCCAGACTGTTCCACATATTCCGATCCCATCATGTGGTCGCTGAGGATCGAACCAACCCGCCCATGCTTTCTGTCGAAACGAGGCGTTCGGGATCCAAATGTCACGTAATCGTCTGTGTACGGAGAGCAACAAAGACTGCAACCAGTTACCGAGCAAGTAACCAATACAAGCAATCCCAACACGGAGGGTTTCATTCGATTCATAACGAAACTCTTGTTCTTCGACGATTCTAATCGGACTTAACTAGCTCATTTGACGGCGATGACACCGGCATCCGCCAAGGCTAGCATTCGAAATGGAGAGTCGGAACTCGCTATCTCTGACACAACACTCGTATCGGCTGAGATGATCTATGCAGTTTAGGTTGAGATTGCGGATTGAGAAAGATTTTCCTAAAGGGGCAGCGGGACGAATTGTTCAGTTTCGCGTGATCAAAAGCCGAAGATTACCTCGTATCGAGATCCGAATCCAAGACTCCATGTTTCGAGCGAGTAACGAATTGAAAATGCTTGGTCAGGGAACGCATGCAAGACGGCAACCATCGCATGGCAAGCCCTGGTGGGTTTGTTTCATCGCTGCCCTTTCGTTTTGTCTCTGGAGCGCCAACGTTCTTCCCATCCAAAAGGTCGAATACCAGCTCACTACGAACTTAGCGATTTCGCAACATCGGATGCCATTGTTGCAACGACTGGCCGGCAGGTCGACCGAGAGCGCGTCCAAAAATCTCGCCCTATTTTCCGCGCTGGAAATTCAGTCGGATGAATCAAGCCCGTCGGCATCTGCGAACTCCGATTTGCGGTCCGTTCGCGTCAAAATTCGTTGCCCAATCCACTGCGATATTCAGGATGTCGAACGTTCACTCAACGAGTTAACAGCTCCAGCTTTGGAGTCTTCCGAATGCCTGGTCTTTGCAAAGCAGCTTCAGAAAGAGCAATGGCTGTTAGAGTCATCCGCCCATTCGATGAAACGGCTGGAGCTAGATCTGGAACGCGAAAGGAATGCGATCGCAACCGATACGGTCGATACCGATACGGTCGATACCAATTCGATTGGTACCAATTCGATCGATACCGATTCGATCGATACTGGGCGAGCAGCGAACCAGGACTCCGAGGAGTTTCGAACATCCACGCCGTTTCGGTTGGCGTCGTTCTCCGCCCCTCGTCAGGCTCAGTCGGAACTCATGGAAAAGTTATGTCGATTGAATCAAACCAGGTCGGAAAACGTAGATTCTATGTTGCTCACGCTTGAGCGGTTGAAGGCCAAAGCACGCGGTTTCCTTTCGTTGACCGGCGCCCCAAGAATCGATCCGGTGGTCCGACCGCTTACTGTTTTCCGCTTCCTAGTATTGTGTGTGCTGTGTGCAACCGTGTGGTTGCTCTTAATGGGATGGCTGAACCCTATTTTAGGTAGAAGGCTGTCTGGACAAGAAAGCCCGCAGTTCAATCGAGCCGTTTTACTACCGCACGAAACATCGACGGCGTCTGAAAGCTCCAATTCCGGCATCAAAAAAGCCATCCGTTGGATGCAAAGAGAAGGAATTCCCTATCTTGGCGCGATTCAAGTCGTTACCGAAACGAGCGCCGTCAACGATGCCACCCATGAGTTGCGCACTCAGCAGAGACTAAGCTCGATGCCAACGGAAGGCCCAGCGTCGAAACTCGACTCGAACCAGTTGCTGAAGAGCCTAGGCGAAGGTTCGCTGGTGTTATGGATTGGATTATTTGCAGCGAGGCTGATGTTCGATCCGCTCTGGCGAGAGCTCATCGCTGTAGCGCCCTTGGCCGCCATCTCACGCATAATCTCCGGAATACAGTAATAAGGTTCGAGGCGGTGACAAGGCTTTTCTTCATTCCCAAAAACTCACGTTTCCGAAAACGTCCGCACTATGGAGTTAGCCGGAATATGCTCATCGCAGGATTGGCTACGCTAGTCCTGTCCTCGTTTTCCGTGCTCGGACTATTTATTTATGTCAATGGTGCAACTCCAAACCCCACGGAGCAACTCGAAATTGCGATGCGGCTCATGCGAAAGGGTGATAGCGAGTCCCCGTTCCGAATCGCCAGTGCCATCGATCCTAAGTCTCTAAAAAAGAAAGTGGATCTATCCAAACGTGAATTCCTATTGGGAGCGAATGAGCGCAAGACCGCCGAAGGAATCGTACAGCGCAGGATCGCAAGCGATAAAAACGAACAAGCAGTAAAGCACTTGGAGAAGAGTCGTGACCTCAAATTCCCGGAGGGATACGAGGGGCTGGGCAATTACTACCTCGGGTTGGCCTTGTTCGATTTATTCCGTTGGGATGAAGCGGAGACACCCTTGGAGCTTGCTTCGGAGAAATGGCCCCAAGGGAGAGCCGATGCGATCGAAAGACTCATTGATATTGACATGTCGTTCGAAAATCAGGATCCCGAGTCCGCATTGGCCAGAATTGAACACTGGCGAAACTTGCCACGAAGTTCCGCCAATGAGTTAGATCGGTCGACGGTTAAGGAGATGCAAGCAATCTATGCTCAGGGTGATTTCACCAAGGCCGCAGAATTGCTCGCCAACGTCCCAATGGATTCTTCCTATCGTCCCGGTGCCGACCTTGTCCATGGGCGGTGTATGCAACGGTTGGCAGAGGCTAGCAAGGAATCAGAAAGGACCGAACGACTTCAAGCTGCCATGGAAGACTTCCAGCGGGTACTCACATCTGCCAAGCCATCGGTCACCGTTCGACGACAGAGCAACCTGGAGATGGGCCGAGTCATTCGAAAACTAGGAAAGACAACCCAAGCCGTTAGCACGTTTAGCGCTCTTCGACTGTCCTCACCGTACGAACCGGAAAGCCTAGTCAGTGGGTTAGAAGAAATAGATTGCCTCATCGACCTGGGTCGAATCTCGGATGCATCCGACACACTGGAACACATGACCAAGAATTTTGGCGAGGCAAAATGGTACATGAATGATTGGATGCCCCAGTCGGACATGCGGAAACAAGTGGTTGCCTCAGGCGAACGGATGATCGACTCCAAGAACTACCCAGAAGCAGCTCGATTCGCCAAAAGCCTGCCCCCACTATGCGATGAAACAGATCGCTTGCGAATGCGTAGTCGGCTCTACGAACTGTGGGCAAATTCCGAGTTTGAAAAAGACAAAGAGAACGCCGTCGCCAGATCGCACTTCACCTTAGCAGCGGAAGCCTTTGAAGCACTGTCCATTAAGTTGATGAGAACGCCTCAGTACAATGAGCTTCTGTGGCGGGCCATCGAAAACCACCGTTTGGCAGGTGCGTTTATGAAGAGCAATTTGCTTTTAGAAAACTACTTGAGGTTCGAATCGCGAGAGAACCAGCCCAAGGGGCTGTTGGCCATTGCTCGAAACTACAATGCTCTGGAAAAACCAGAACTAGCGTTAATGTCTCTCGATCGCATTTTAGAGAGCAACACGAGTACACCTCTCATTTACGATGCCCGATTCGAAAAGGCCAAATTGCGATTGTCGAGCGAGGATTATCAGGAAGCTGAGGATCTGATTGTCCAAAACCTTTACTACGGCGACCTAACCCCAGCCAGTCCCATTTGGCGAGAGTCCTTGTTTTTGCTGAGCGACCTGCTCTATCGTCGAGGACTAAAGCTTTACGATCAAGCGAGTGAGGCAATTCTTAGGGACCCGAATAAAGCTTATGAAAACCTCGCAATCATAGAAAAGAGCTACGAGCAATTGATTCGCTCGATCGCTCGAACAGAAGAAGGGCTTAGACGATTCGAAAAAGACCCTCGACGACTTCAAATGCTCTACACGATGGCCAGCTCTTACAAGATGGCGTCAAGTTGGCCGGATTTGCTCCTGCGTGAGAATCGAAACTCCAACGAAGACACGCTTGCAAAATGGAGGGTACAACGCAAAGAGTTGCTCAACCAATCGAAAGATGCCTATTCCAAAATCGTACAGGAAATCACGTCTGCTCCCGATCTGTCACAAACCAAAGAGTGGACCGAGAACCTACTTCGCAACAGTTTTTTCGGGGTTGCGGATTTGCTCTACGGAGAAGGCGATTTTGAAGAAGCAATTCTCGCGTATCGAGAAGCAGCCACTCGTTTTATTAGTGAACCGGAAGCACTCGAAGCCATGATCCAAGTTGCCAACGCCCAAAAAAAACTTGGCAAGTTGTCGGACAGCCGAAAAACTCTCGAAATGGCCAAAGACGTTCTTGCACGGATCCCAGCGGAAAAGAATGCGCGATTCAAGGCAGTGACAAGTCACGACCGTACCGGTTGGGAAAAATACATCGATTGGCACTTGAAGGATCTAACTGGGACTCCGTAGAGATTGTCGCTTTTGTCGCCTTTCGCTCCGCGAAAGTGCGCATCGCTAACGCCCTTTTGCGGAGCAAAAGGCGACAATTATCGTTTCAAGAAATTGGCCAACAACTGCAAGCCATCCCGTTGGCTTTTTTCCGGATGGAATTGGGTTGCCATGAGATTCCCTCGTCGAACCGCTGCACAAAACGGCTGGCCGTAATCCGCTTCCAACCAGACCAAATCTTGGCTGGCCGGCAGCACGTAATAGCTGTGGACAAAATAAACGTAAGGATTACCCGCTATTCCGGCTAGCATGGGATCGTCTAGTTGTCTACTCACCACTTGATTCCAACCCATATGCGGAATCTTGAAACTCGCTTCGTGAGCGTTCCTTTCGAATCGAACCACTTTCCCTGGCAGGATTCCCAATCCTTGGTGTAGGCCCCCCTCGTCGCTGGTATCGAATAGCAGTTGCATCCCTAGGCAAATCCCTAAAAAAGGCTTGTCCGTCGCGGACCAAGCCTGAAGAAATTCTACGAGGCTCCGCTTTCTCAGTTCTGCCATAGCGTCACCAAAGGCCCCAACACCTGGCAATACAAGATGCGACATATGCGAAAGTTCGTCACAATCACCGCTAATGATCGCGTTGCCACCAACCCGCTCTATGGCTTTTTGGACACTCCGGAGGTTGCCCATTTGATAATCTACGATGCCAACTCGCTGTTCCATGTCGTTTTGATCCGGTCCAATTTGTCGCGTTTTGAGTTTGCCAAGTTCGGAAATTGAACACGTGTCTACTGCCCAAGTGACAGCGCAGCGTCCAGAAATTGTCAAAACATCCTTCACTTTGGACAAAGTTTAACCATATTGGCGGGACTCGCCTTCTCGAAAAACAAGTCCAAATCAATGCAATTTCAGTAAATTAACTGTTTTACTCAAGAAATTGCCCGCGACGCGCCCTGATTTCAATAAAATCCGGCCCAATAGTTGCGTACAGTGAACCAATGGTTGTCGAGAAACATCAAATAACGGTTGGAGAAGACCAGACTAGTCAAGTGTCGGTGCGATAGAACGATTGTCAACGTGGCAAACCGCTCAAACAATGCCCGACGCGAAACGAAAGGAAGTTCAACGATTGGACTTCGTACCCTATCGCCGAGTCGCTTGTAGCGGTTGGTAGCCGCATGGATTACACAAGGTTCGACTCAGCAGCAGGGAGCTAACAAATCATGAATACCGACTATCGCATTTCACTTATTCGAGAACTAAGAGACCAGCAGGTTCGGTTCGCGCCTCGAGCCAAGAGGAACGAGCAAGCGGACAGGGCAGAATCATTGCTTTCGGAATTGGATCCAAGCAAGAACTACCCTTACGACTTTTTGTTCTTTCGGGTTACGGAAGTTCGCCCCGACGGTACAGGCTACCGATTGATCAAAGGTGATGACGCGGTTCATGATCTTCGTCTTTTCGTTGAAGACATAACCGATTCGATGAATCTGCGAGTGGAAGAAGCCAAAGAACCGGTTCACACCGTAGAAGATCTCAGCAAAATGTTCAACGTGTCGACAAAGACGATTTCGCGATGGAGAGATCAAGGGCTCGTCTCGCGTCGCTTCTTGGCCGAAGGCCGCAAGCGAGTCGGATTCCTACATTCAAGCGTTGATCGTTTCGTCACACAAAACAAGAAGCGTGTCGAACGAGGCGAACGGTTCAGCCAAATTAGCGATGCAGAACGGGACGACATAATCGACCGCTCACGTCGTATTGCTGCTACCGGTTCCAACCTTTCGGAGGTTGCTAGAACCGTTGCGACCGAGGTGAATCGTAGCACCGAGACCATTCGATACACGATCAAAAACTTTGATCGCCAGTATCCGAAGATGGCCGTATTCCCCGATCAACGCGAGGTTCTGTCGGACGAAGACCGACGCGCCATGTATCAGCAGCATAACCGAGGTGTATCGACCGTTGTGCTGGCGAAGCGATATGGCCGGATTCGTAGCAGTATCGTTCGTATTTTGAACGAACAACGGGCAATCAAAACTTTCGAGTTGCCCTTGGATTTCATGCCAAATGCGGAATTCGACGATGACTCACGCGTCGACGAGATGATGGCGGATCTTCCGGTGGCAGCCGAAACTGCCCGCAAAGTGCGTGCGCCGAGTGGCCTGCCTCCCTATTTGGCATCGCTCTACGATGTGCCGTTGCTCACTCGGGAACAGGAGTATCACCTGTTCCGAAAAATGAACTATTTGAAACATGTCGCATCCAAATTGCGATCGGAGTTGGACCCTAAGGCTCCACTTGTTTCCCTGATGGACCAAATCGAAAAGCTCTATGAGCAGTCGGTTGCCGTTAAAAATAAGATCGTGCAAGCAAACTTGCGGCTGGTTGTGTCGATTGCTAAAAAGCACGTCGATCCAAACGACGATTTCTTTGGGCTGATCAGCGACGGCAACATGTCGCTGATCCGTGCTTCGGAAAAGTTTGACTACTCGCGAGGCAATAAGTTCAGTACTTACGCATCGTGGGCCATTATGAAAAACTTCGCAAGAACCATCCCCGACGAGTTCAAGCATCGCGATCGGTTCCGAACGAGTTCCGAGGAGATTTTCACTGGTCATGAGGACCGACGAGCCGACAATTTTTCAGCGGAAATCGACCAAGCGGCACGAACCGATCAGATCCAAAAGATCCTGCACACGCTGGATCAACGCGAACAACAGATCATTGTTCGTCGATTCGGTCTGGACCACCGCTTTGAGCCGTTGACGCTCAAGGAGGTCGGCGAGGAACTTGGGGTCACCAAGGAAAGGATTCGCCAACTGGAAGCCCGCGCTCTGGATAAGCTTAGAGCTGCAGCCAACAAGGCCCACATCGACCTTCCAGACTAGCGAATCCAAGCCCAGCAGAGAGCTCATGAAAAGAAAGACTGGGGCAGATTTACTATCAGTTTGTAGCTGCCAGATGATCCACTGCCGGGTGAACCCGACTCCCTTTGCGATGGAGACGCTGAGGAAAGCGGGTTACGACTAGAAACGTTACTACCGCCCGAATAAATCGGACGGAGAGCGGTCAGCGATGCAAACATGAGATGAATATCGGGTATTCCGTTTAGCTGTAAGATATGGCCCCGCCGGTTGAAAACCGACGGTAGCCAAACCGATGTCGATATGGACCTGCAAAATTTGCGAAGAACAAAAGCGGAAGTGAAATTACTTCCTAAATGCGATCGCAATACCAGTATTTTAACAGCTCAGGACGAGCCATCTCGGAGACCTCTCGTTGGCCGCAACGCGATTCGATACAATGAAAAATCTTCCTTGTTTTTCTATGCTGAACGCGAACGTGAATCATGACCGACAAAAGCTGGCTGGCAGTTCTGGAGCAAGCGACTAGCTATCGCGAATTGCAACAAGTCTTTTCGCAAATGGCGGAGGAGGCCAACGCAACCCGTGAACCATTAGTACTGGCCGCGTCCATCGACGAAGCGATTCGTAGAATCGAACAAGAGAGAGCCCGAGATAGTTCGGAACTCGATTCCTTTGCTGCCGAATATGACGCTTTCAAATCGCAGCAGGCCGGAATGATCGGTTGGTTTAAGCGCAAGCTCCCCTTCACCGAAACACGAAAGCAAGAGCTAAAACATCGCGGATCGGTCGACGAGCAGAAAGCAGAGGTCCTTGCTGATAACTTCGTAATTGCCCGGGCACAAATGCTCAAGGAACGAATAGTACCGTCGTCGTCACGTCGCATGGGCATGAGGCCGCAAGAATGGCGAGACAATTTGCACCGACACGAATCGATTGAGAAAATTCGCGATTATGGAGAATTGGTCAACACGCTCGGCCAGGAATTATCCTCCGCTCGACTGTTCGCTGAGTCTGTGCGTGTTGAGATCAATGCGTTTTCGGAGGCGAGCTTTGCCGACAAGCAGGATAGGACGCTGCGCGACGCGGATTCGCGGACGGCGCGAAGCGAATTGAAGTTGTTGGAGGACGAAATTCGTGACAAAGAGGGGCTGCGGTCGTCGTCGCTAAATCGACTCGCAGCCTTGATTCACGACGAATTGATGCACAATGACCCTGCGTACCGAACATTGGTATCACGCTCCGATCAACTAAAAGGTGTCTCAGAGCATTCTGCGAAGCTTGTGAAAGTTGTGGAAGAATTTCACGGCCATCTCGAAACGTTGTGTAGTAGCCTCGTGGAACACCAAGTCATTCCTGCCAAGCGTGATAGTCTCGACAAACAGTTGCACAGGTTTCAAGCGGAGTTCAAAGATTCGGAATTTCAACGCACATGCGCTGTCGATGCATTGCGAGAGCCGAGCCGAAACTATGAAGCTGCGTCTCGCGAATTAACCAGTGCTAAGGCAGCCTTGGAAGCAGCAAAACGAATTTACGATGCTTACCTCTCGGAACAAACCATCGCCGATCAAAACCGAGCGGAGGTCACTTCTGATTTTGAGTTTGGAGGAACATCTCCCGTCGTTGCCGAGTATGGCCGATTGAAAAACGCATTTAATCAAGCGGAGGAGAATCTAAAGCGAGTTACACCCACGTGTGAGAGTGCAAAGAGTTCGCTAGACCAAATGACACAGAAAACCAATTCCATTCGAAAGAAGATCGATGAGATAAATAGTGAGATATCGAAGTTGGAAGAACAAGAAAGCCAAATCACCAAACAAGTCGTGTCGGCTCGCGACAACGCCTCTCGCCTTAACGCATCAATGCGGCCACTATTGCGGAATCATGCCGCCAATTTGCAAGGCATCCGTTGGCTAGAAAACTCTCGATTCCTTGCTGATGTCCCTGACGAACTCTTGGCGGAAACCTCCAGTCGAGATATCCTCCCCGACGTTTCGTCGTGGATGGGAAAATCGTCTGTGCCAGGCAAATCTCGCGAGTTGATTGAACACGAAGAAAAGCTGGCAGGAATTTCCAAGTTGGAAAAAACGCTTAAATCCCACAAAACAATAGTCGACAAGGATCTGGCAAATCTACTGCATGTACGAAAAGAGACCCTGCTGCGTAGGTGCCAATTGCTCGTGGACAGCAACATCGCAATCGAACTCCATTTCGGTTGAAGCGCAGCTTTGGCCAGCAGCGGACCCAACTCCCATGTTTGGGGTTCAAGCTATTGACGACCCCATTCGTGGCGTTTTCTCTTCGCAAAACTAGTTTCGCGTAACAAAGACTCACCGAAAACGCCATTATGCCACGACGCTTATTAGTCTTGCTTCTCTTACTCAATGGGTTGGATTTCAACCTTCAACGACTTTCACCATCATGAAGCCAGCAGTGAACGGGTTCTTTGCTCAGTCAACGCACTGGATCCAATTGGGTTTGTTCATGCAGGACATCCGTCGACGGAGCGACGGATCTACGTAGGCGACGTCGCTCCGCGACTCGCGGTCAGTGTACGTTACAACCCAAGGCCCCGCTCCTTCTCGGAACACATCAATGGCCTGAGCTTGGAGCGACGGGCCTCGCTCGTCCACAGATCACAAGCCCCAACCCCAAAAGAATTCCGCCCATGCTGATCCATTGCGCGATGCTAAGCGATGTACCGAACTGGCCCGCTTCATCGACACGGATGATCTCTTCGATGATTCGCTGCACTCCGTATGCAATCAGTCCAACCCCGATGACAACTCCGGTTCGTTTTGCAAACGTAGAAAATAGCAGTGTCCAACCACATAGAATTAGACCGCTCACCGCCGCATAAATCTGAGATGGATGCACTGGCAGCGAACGTCTTGGGAGTGAGCCAGTTGCAATCTGGAATTGGCGATCGTTAACTTGAACGGTGGCTTCAAAGGCGGGTGCAGCGAGGGAATTGCTGCGACTGGGACCATCTACCATTTGCTCTGTGATTGAAACGAGTTTTTGTCCCACTTGTATCTTATTTTCCGAAGCCCAACTGTCGGGTCTTACCTGAACGATGGTTTGTGGATCTGCTGGGGTCGGTCTGCTCTCGGTCTCCAAACCGAATAGCTTGCCCGATTCCATTTGGTCCATGTAGGCAGGTGAACCCGATGGGAACGTGATCGAGGGGAGCGAGGTCTCACACAATCCGCCATAGCAGCACCCGTTGAACAGACAGCCAACGCGACCAAATGCGAGTCCGATAAAAAAGGCCGGCGTAACGCAGTCCGCAATCAAGAGCAATGGAAATCGATTCCTGCGACTCCATAGCGCTATCGCGATCAAGCCACCGATGACGCTGCCGTATACCACCAGGCCACCCTCGGTCACCTGCAACGCTTTCCATAACTTATCTTGGAGCGAGTCGCCGAGCTCACTCCACTTTTGAACAACATAGAACACTCGAGCACCCAACATGCCGGCCACGACCGTCCAGGTCGCCAACGAAAAGAACGACTCTCGCGACAAGCCCGCTTTCTCGCACTGGAACATCGCGATCGCCATCGCACTCACCACTCCCAGCATCAACATGACACCATAACCGCGTATTGGTAAACCAACGATCCAGGGGGTAGGCGTTCCATTGGGAATGCGTGTTTCGATCTGAGGCAGCAAGAAGACAACGACAAGGGCTGCCGCTCCCCAAACCACACCTTGCTCCTCAAGCAATTTCGATAGGCTCTGTTTTTTACGCGAAGTTGCGATGATCACGATTGCAAAGAGAACGATCGCGCCGAGCACCCATCCAAACCCAAGGACTGGAATACCCAAGAATTCATGCGGTATATAAAAGAGCGTCGGACGCACTATTCGGATCTCTCAGAGGGACCAGATTCATTTGCCATAATTGTCATGTTGTCGATCAAGCGAGTGTTTCCCACTCGTGCAGCTATGATTGCAACAGCACTCTCCCCCACTTGCGCCATCGGTTCCATCGTATCTGGGTGCACAATGGCAGCGTAGTCAATGGTGTCAACAGGAGCCTTGTTCAATTCCATCCGCATTTCCTTCTCCAACCTAGCGCCCGTGATTTCACCAGCGGCCAAACGGATTTGAGCCCGGCGCAAAGCTAGCCAAAGGCCTAAAGCTCGGCCCCGATCTTCCCTGGAGAGATACCGATTGCGGCTACTCATAGCAAGCCCATCTGGTTCCCGAACGGTTTCGCAGGCTTCAACACGGATCGGTACATTTAAATCGTCGACCATAGCCCGAATGACCGCCACCTGTTGGTAATCCTTGCGACCAAAGTAAGCTACATGCGCCGGGATCAACTGAAATATTTTCAACACAATCGTGGCTACCCCGCGGAAATGCCCCGGTCGCAATTCTCCTTCCCATCGTCGACCCACGGATGGGGGCTCAACGAACGTGGAGTGGTCACGACTATAAACTCGATCGGACGGAGGCACAAACACGAAATCGCACTCCTGTTCACGAAGCGATGCTAAGTCTGTTTCGAGCGTTCGAGGGTATTTGGCCAGATCTTCGTTTGGACCAAATTGAGTCGGGTTGACAAAGATAGTTGCAATTGCGACGTCGCAGTCAAGTTTAGCGCGTCGGACCAGGGACAGGTGTCCTGCGTGCAATGCCCCCATGGTAGGAACGACGCCAATGCGTTTGGAATCCCGTCGAACGAAGTCGATTTGGGTATAGATCTCGTTAAGATCGTGAATGACTTTCATGCGTTAGCCAAAGTAAGCGACTGCATTTTCAAAAAACTTTAGTCCTTCACCGTGTTCTGGCTGTGTGTCGCGGCGGGTCCATTGCGGATGGTGGGTTGCAAACAAATGGCGTTCGGGATGGGGCATCAAACCAAAGATGCGGCCCGTTGAATCGCAAATCCCTGCAACGTTTCCCTGTGCACCGTTTGGATTGCTTGGAAAGGGGAGTGGATCACGGCCTGTTGTTCCATCGGCATCGGAATAGCGGAGAACGATTTGATGTTGTTCCGTTAAAACCAATTCCGCGTCCTCATCCCTGAACAGAAATCGTCCCTCGGCGTGCGCCATGGGCAAGTAGCATTCGTCGATGCCGCGAAGGAAGACGCAATTGTCGGTTTCCGGTTTCAAGTGGACCCAACGACTTTCGAATCGTCCTTGACGGTTCCAGGTCAAGGTGGCGGGTTGAACGGATTCGGGATTATCAAAAAAAATGCCCAGCCGCATCATGATTTGAAAACCATTGCAAATACCCAGGACGAGTCGATCGTGCTGGCGAAACGACTCGAGTGTATCGGCTAAAAAGGTATGGAGCTGCGCGGCCAAAATGCGGCCTGCCGCGATATCGTCGCCGTAGCTAAAACCGCCGGGAAAGCAAAGGATTTGGAAGGAAGCTGCCAAATCGGGCTGTTCAATCAGCTGATTTACGTGCAGCTTAACAGCCTCGGCACCAGCCATTTCGAAGGCGAAAGCGGTTTCTACATCGCAATTGGTACCAGGAGCTCGCAATACGAGCACTCTCGGTTTGGGCATCCTAAAATTCTTTCCTTAATCGCCAGCGAAAAACGTGACCTTGATTGAAACTCGCAAAAGTGAAATCTACCCAAAAAAACGTTGGCAATCAATGAACAATCCCGATGTTTCGGGTATTAGCGGGAACTAACGAGATTGCACGTTTCATACTCGCGACTGTTTGCGAATCGCAATGGTCTCAAACAATCGCACTCATTGACGGATACGAGTCGCTTTTTGTGCAGCACCATTTTGGTGAAGAGTCAGAGCGTAGGCGGAGCCTTCCGCTCGAAGATGAAACTCCAGTTTTGCATCGACACCTCGGTAGGACCATTTTGTGGGTGTGTCTGCAAATACCTCCTGCGTCGGTTGGTTCGTGATGCCGACCATCAAGTGACCGTCTTTGAAGTTCACGTCAAAGATAAAATTGGGCGTGAGTTGATAACGGCCGACCAGACGATCTGGTGTGACTGCACCAGGCTTGGATTTGTTGGTGGCCATTTCCATCATCAAGTGGCTGATCATTTCGTCGCAAGCTGGAAATGCTTGTGGTTCTCCTGAGTTGGTGCAGGTAACGGCCGCGAAATCCGATTTGGGGAGAACCCAAATCACAGCAAACGTATTCGTGTTGGACCCAGCGTGAGTCAGTGCGGGGCCGAACCCAGAATTCAAACAGATCCATCCGCACCCGTACTTTTCACCTGCTGCTTTGTCGACGAGAGGCTCGTGAAGATGATCGTACGCACTTTGCGATCGAAGCACCGGCGCGGGCTTACCCGCCAGTTGCCACCGCGCGTACTTCGCATAGTCCTCGATAGACAAGTGGACCGTTCCTGCGGCCGCGTAGACCGTTGGGTTTTCAGCGCTTACGGTTCGTGGATCAACCGGTTTACCACCGTCCGCTTTATGGCCCCACAGCAACGGCGGCTTAAGTTGTTGGGCAGATTTCATCGATCGAAAATCTGCCGAACTCATTTCTAGCGGATCGAAAACGTGTTTCTTCATCAAAGATTCAAATGACTCCTTGGCTCGCGTTTCCAACATGGCTGAAACGACTGCGTAGCCAAGATTCGAGTAGGCGAACTTACCCTGCGGCTGCGTAGGCGCTGGGGAAAGGACAAGCTTGAGCATGCCTCGGCGTTCCAACGTAGGCGACTGTTTTTCGTCGAAGAAACTAGCCCAGGCCTGACCTGAAATATCAGCAATATTTGCCGGTAGACCGCTTTGGTGAGACAGTAATTGGTCAAGCGTGACTTTGCGAAGTCGGGGATGAATGTCTTTGTCCGCGGCATTTGGCCAAACATCACCAATGGTTGTATCCCATTCTATGTTGCCCGCTTCGACCAGGACTGCCGCCAACGTCGCCGTCATGGACTTGGTGTTGGAACCAATCGGAAACCGATCTGACAGCTCAACTTTGTCGTCTGTTCCCCGCTTGCGGTTGCCATAGCATTGGGATTGAACCAAGCCCTTTGCGTTAACCACCGCAACAGCCATTGCCGGGACATCTCGCTTACGACAAATCTCAGCTAGCTTCGCAGCCATTTCGTTCGACGGATCTTCAGCCCGAGAGGTTAAGCAAATGCAGGGAAAAGCAAGGAACGAGAGAAACACAAATACAAGCGCGAGAGGAAAGACAGATTTCATTGGGATAACCTTGGTGTTAAAAGGTGCGACTTTGCATTTAACGGCTACTATTGTAAGCTGGCCTATCGTGTGTGGTGACTTCCACCCGCTGAGAGTAGCGCGAAGCCGGTATTTGACAAAAACCTCTGGCTTTACGCCAGTGGATCGTTATCAAGCGCAGCTGGCTACTATTCCCAGGGACCAGCGTTGCCGCTCCCTTCTTGAAAAATCACTTGTTGACATTCTTGGGAGTTAGGACATTAGCTTTCACAGAGGTGCAAGAATAATCTCATGAGTCAAAGCTCCCAAGGTTTCATCGTTCAGGAAATTGCCCGACATCAGTCGCGGCTCAGGGCTCTGCTGCGCTGTTTGCTGGTCCGTTCGAGCGATGTGGACGACGTGTTACAAGAGATGGCGCCATTTCGCTAGAAGAGGCGGAGCGATTGGGTCGTCTGAGAAATCGTGAATAGACGCAGTCGCAATCGCTTTGATTTTTTTAATAGAGTCTCCATACCCTCCGTATTCACCCCGAGGCAGTTCGTGGACTATAATTGGGAAAAGTGGAGGGCTCATAAATGATCACAACTGATAAGGTTTATGCAATGCTTGGTAACGAGTCTCTTTGGGAGATTGCATTGCGTTGCCACCATATTTTCAAGCAATCGAGTATTCCTCATTCGATTTGCGGTGGAGTTGCCGTTTGCCTTCACGGTTAACAACGAAACACGACCGATGTCGATGTGATCATCAATGCCAATGATGCAGCTAAAATCAAGGAGCTGTTGCTGGCCGCATCATTTCAATGGGACGATGATTTGAAAGAGTTTCGCAGCGCCAGCGGTATTCCCGTTCAATTCCTCATTGCTGGTGAGCGAGCAGGTAAAGGCTCCGAAGTTCCTATTCCCGAAGTTCCTATTCCCGAACCAGAGGGGGAACTCAATGTTGAGGATCGTGATGGTTTGGTTGTCGTTCGCCTTTCGCGACTGATCGAAATGAAGCTTGCTTCTGGCATGGGAAATATACGACGAACTCACAAAGACTTTGCCGATGTCGTTGAGTTAATTGCGATTCGGAACCTCGACAGCTCATTTGCTAGATACTTACACAAATCACTGCGTCCTACGTTTCGTGAACTAGTACACCGAGTTGTAGGCGACGCCTAAACTGCGCGTTCATGGCCGTAAAGGATCATGACTCAACAATTGGTGCCCTAGCCTACCTGCTCAGAAAGCTCCTTTGATCAACGCTGCTGCATTTTCCAGGTCACCTTCACTCTTGATGGGCACGCGTTCGATGCTCGGCATCGATCGAAACCAGATTTCCTGTCGACGAACGAATTGTCGGGTATGGGCTTTGACCTGCTCAACCATATCCTTCTCATTGACGGCACCTTTCAAGAATTCCATAGGCTCTTTGTAGCCAACAGCCTGTGCTGCAGTCCTTCCCAACGTCCCGAATTTCACGATGAGCGCCTTCACTTCATCCAATAAGCCGCGTTGGAACATCGCGTCAACTCGTTGATTCACGCGACTATGCAACTGCGTGCGGTCCCAAGCCAGTGCGAAACACTTACATCCTGTTGGCCCCTGGACTTGCTCGAATTGATTTTGCCAATGGCTCAGCGGCCGACCGGTAATTTTGGCAACTTCCAAGGCTCTGGTCATGCGTCGCAAATCGCCATCGAGGATTTTGAAAGCCGAAAGCGGATCGACTTGTTCTAGCCGTTTGCGAAGTGAATCCATACCGAATTCTGCTACGTCCGCTTCCACCGCAGCCCGGAACTCCCAGTCCGCCGGAGGGCCAAGAAACATCCCGCAGAAGAGTGTCTTAATGTATAGGGGCGTGCCGCCAACAAGAAGAACTTTCTTTCCGCGAGCCCGGATTTCGTCAGCTTTGCCATGCGCATCGACCACAAATTGCGAAACGCTATATTCACCCGTCGGGTCGACCAAATCGATCAAATGGTGCGGGACTCTTTCTCGCTGATCGGAGGTCGGCTTTGCAGTGCCGATATCCATCCCCCGATACACAGCCATTGAGTCGACAGAGATGATTTCCGCATCGATTTTACCAGCTAAATCCAACGCGACACGGCTTTTTCCCGAAGCGGTTGGCCCAGTCAAAAACCATGCGTCCCTGAGCGGTGGTTTAATCCAATCGATGAAAGGTTGACTTTGACGTGACATCGGGTGTTGACGGTTGTGCAGTTGACTTGAGTCGAATTCGGGGAAATGGCTATTCGTGTTTACCGAAAACTATCATAGCAAGATCACAAAAAATGTCGCAATATAATCCTGTGCTCTGCGCAGGTAAAGGCTGTGATTTTATAGTACCAATCACGCTCCGCGTGATTTTCGCAGCTCAAAAACCTTTGGTTTCTGAGGCAACATCACGCGGAGCGTGATGGGTACTTTCTTCAGATTCGAAAAAATGACAGCCTCGTAGGGTGTAAACCAGCCAGATCGCTGCACTTGCAGGCTGGCAACTTGCAAAACGTTCTAAGGGCGAGGGGCAGTTTGAAATCTACCTATAAACTGGGTGCCACCGGTGCCACCGACCAGGCTGCTTATCGGCGAGCCTTGCTAAACTGTGCCTCTCTTTACCAACCATTGCCACAAGTCGGTCATTGGTTTCAATTCGGACGAAGTGACTTTGCCCCTCGCATATGCAATCCGATTGTACAACATGCCAAGCATCGAAAACGACTCCTGCTGCTCTGGGAATCGTCGGAATAGCCGGCGCATGAACTCCTCCGGTGTTTCGTCTTCGCGACATACAACGCGATGTTCGTAGCCCCAAGATAACATCGCGCGATACATGTGCCTCACGACTTGCTCACGCGTCCAGCTATTCCCCGTCGAAAATGGATTCTCAAAAGTATCAAATGGTGGATAAGGTGCCTCAAGCATTGTTGCGTCCTCCGCCGAACGGTTTGCTTGCACCACAGAACTCTTTTTTCGACCAAACAACGCGCTCAACCAGTCCTGAAAACTCTTGATGGCGGCCAACAGTTGAGCACGATAAAGGATGCCATAAACGATTGCTACGATCGCCAAAATCAACATCAGCAACCATTGCAACGCCGCTGACAGATTCCATTGAATCGATAGCGAGCGAGGAGCGGGCTGCGGTGGCTGTTCGGGTTGTGGTTGTGGTTGGGGTTGTTGTTGGGGTTGTTTGCCCTGCGGCTTATTTTCCTGTGGCTTGTTTTCCTGTGGTGGTTTCCTTGCATCGACGGGTGGTTTGTCGTTTTGTTTGGGCTCGTTTTGGGAGGCATCGTCTTGGTTTTTTTCCTTCTGGTCGTCGGGCTTTCCGTCTTTTTTTTCGCCATCCTCCGGTTTGCCTTTTTCGTTACCTTGTTTCTTCTCATCGCCATTTTTCGGGTCGTCACTTTTGGACTTGCTCTCGCCTTGTTGCGGATCGCCATTTTTCGCATTTTCACCGGAGTGCTTGCCCTCCTTGACATTGTCTCCGTTTTGTTTTCCGGCTTCCTCTGGGCCTTTGCCATCTTGGTTACCCCCCGGCTTGTCCTGAGCCTCGCCTTCCTCTGGTTTAGGCTCACCTTGTTTAGGCCCATCCCCCTCTGCTCCTTCTCGACCCCATCCCCGTTTGTTTGCCTTCAAGTCGTCGCGACTCGTAATGCGAAATGGCAGGTCCATCGAAAGGAGCGAATGACCAGGGATCGGCAAAAGAGACAGGACCATCAAAGTCACAAAGACACTCGTCATACCGATCACCAACCAGCGAACTGCAAACGAAGTTTCCATCGGAACCCCCCGTTCCCGTAAGTACTTTCGCAGGGACAATAGCGAGATTAAAACCAGCAAGAAGAGCGAATTTAGAAGATAAAAGAATAGGTACGTAAATGCCCAACGCCGATTGACATCGCTCTGAAGCACCAATTGTCCGAGCCCAAACAAGGGTAGGGCGAACAGGGCAAAATACAAAACCCATACGCCTGGATTGTGCTTGCGTTTTGTCGACGACTTCTTTTTGGTTTCATCCGCCGGACTTTCGTCAACTTTCCTATTTAAAGTCGGTTTTGGCTCCGACTTCTTGCGTTCGCTTTTAACAAGTCCGAGCGACTGAAGGAGTCCGACACCCGTGCTTTGCACTTGTTCGTTCATTGATGTGCAGTCAAACGTAATGCGATCCGCCAGAACAGCGATCAATACCAACAACAGAACGAGGATCGGGAAGCTGAGGACTGCCATGGCACCGCTGACCACAAAAAACTGCGGCGTCACGAACAAGGTTGCTGTGCCGAGCGCAAACATGTACGCAAAGGCCACTTGCCGACTCTGTTCGATGGCAATTCTCGCAATCAAAACGGCTGCCACCGTGTAAAGCCCTAGAATCCACATCAACCGTTCTGTGTAAGAACCTTGATAGCAGACCGTGATGATGAAATAGACAAGCGATCCAATCATTCCGATGACAAATACGGGAGCGATCGCAGCTAGGAAGTAGTCCAAGCTTTCCGGACGTGCTCTCTTTTCAAGTGCCATAAAAGTCACTCACTCTATTCGATCTTCGAGGTGACGATTCTCAAAAGTTCTTTTTCTCGTTTGGCTAAGAGTTTGCCCTCCCAAGGCAACAACCAACGGTACAAAAACAGCGAGGCCGCTAACCATGGAATCGACAACAAAAACGCAAAAGGAATGACCGCTAAGTTAGGGAAAAACCGGTCCATTGTCCATTCTATTCCGAGCGGAATCAAAGCCAAGCCGGTGATGGCCGGCATGAACATACTCAGCACTAAACTAAAGAGGACAGGGACGAGATTGAATTGTTTTGGCTGAATACTGCCGGCCGCGAGAGGAAACGGGGTCAGAATGGACATCAGATTCGTTAACAAGGAGAAAAGTGGCAAGAGCGAAGCTGACAAAACAAGAGCGCAGAGCAGTTTGTCGATCGCCATCCCAAAGTAGATTCCGATCGCCAATGCCAGCAGGAAAGTCTGCAACAACAAGAACGGCGTGGTCGCCAAATTGCGTCCCAACAAGATGCGTTCCCTGGGAATAGGAGACAAAACGAAAGCCCGGAACCCGGCCCGGTCGTAGGCAAAAGAGTTACCGAGCATTCCGGACGTAACAAACAGGCCGAAGGCAGAAAAGCCGACGATGATGACAGCCTTTAGTTCATCGATCTTCGGCAATTGCACGGATTGCAGCACTCCAAACAAAACAAAAGGACCGATGAGCGGTAATAGTAGGTATAGCTTGACCTCTGGAGCTCGCGTCATGGATCGCAAGGTCATCGTAATAATAGCCGCCGTCTCGTTAGAGACGATGGGAATGCTACGCTCGACCAATAGCAGTCTTTTTCCCCCACGCGATTGAGAAACGGGTGCTGGTAACCTTTGTCGTCCTTCCTGATTTTCGTTTGGAGTCAACCCGGCGGACGGAGTTGCGACTGAATCCATTTGACCTTTGTAAAATCGGAGTGTTTGGTAGTAGTTTCTTCGCAAGGAAAAAAAACCTACCAACGCCATGGCTGCCGTAATCCACAAAACATGCAGCGTCCCGGACATAATGGACTCAACGCAACCGGCCATCCAAAGCGGTGGGAAAAAAAGATTCGCTTGCCGCAGTCGTCCCAACCAAAGTTTTTGGTTTCCTGCACGCGCCAACTTTCGCGCACTATTACTTTCTTGTTGTTCGGTCGCTCGTTTTTCGTCTTCGTCAATGAGCTCGGGAGAAGGAATTGGATCGTCGACTTCGCTACGGGAGGGGACCTGTGGCGGGGCAGGGGAGGGCGTGACCGCATGTGGAGCCGACAAGTCACGCTCGCGGTTTTGCTGTGACTCATTTCTGGCAATTCGAGTCGTAACGATCGTCGGAATCTGTGAAATCACGATAACGCAGAAGGGTAGGACAATCATGATCCATTGCCGTCGTCGCGGATTGGACATGAGTGCGGCTAACCAACCTTGCAATTGGTAAGTCAACGCCGTGATTGCGAGAAGAAAAAAAACCAACGGAATGGGAAACAAGAGTGCGATCGGCCCAATAGCAAAACAGGAACCCACCGTGAAGCCGAGACATGAAACGAACATCAAGACAAGCGTCATACTCATCAGGAAACTCAGGTAATTAATCGCAAACGCTTGAGAAAATGCTACGGGCAAATGGAGGATGCGGTCCAACGTAATAGCCTCAGTACGTTGAACGTCCGTGGCTACGTGGACGAGCCAGACAAAGCAAAAGATTGCACTGATACCATCCCAAAACAAAAAGTAACTCTCTCGAGGAATTAATCTCGGCAACGTCGCACCCAATATGCCGCTGACCACCAGTGCGCCAACGCATGACAAGGCAAAGGATACCAGCAAAATGGCGGCAAGGGCTTTGCCGAGCGACGATCCGTGCCGTAGTTGATTGATCCGTATTCGCCAACGCAGCCAGACAAACGTCCAAAAATGGCTCAGCGTTTTGCTCAAGTATGCGCTTTTCATCATGTTGGTGACACGCTCAGCTTGCTCCGCTCTGTTCCAGCCAATCCAGTTTCGCGACTTGATTCTTGTCCGCGCCGGTGGCCTGCAAAAAGCACCGTTCCAACGATCCGTTCGCATGGATATCCTCCATCGAGCATTGCTGAATCAACTTGCCGTGCTGAATTATGCCGACATGCGTGCAGAGTCGTTCGACGATTTCCAAAACGTGCGATGTCAAGAATACCGTTGAACCCTTAGCGACAAAGTTCGATAGTAAATCGCGAATGATTAACGACGCGACAGCATCAACACCTTCGAAGGGCTCGTCAAGGAAAAGCAATTTTGGATTGGGCAACAAGGCCGCTGCCAACGATAGTTTTTTTCGCATACCATGCGAGTACTCAAGGACCAGTTTTTTGGTTTCTTGTTCTAGGGATAGCAAGCAGAGCATCTCGTCGGTTCGCTGACGAATGGTTTCGCGTGACAAACCGTGAATGCGGCCGATGAAGATCAAGAATTCAATCGCCGTGAGATTGTCGAAAAGAGCAAGGTTTTCGGGGATCACGCCAAGGTTGCGTTTGGCTTCTATGGATTGGGAATGATCCAACATATTGAAACCAAGAACGGAGACCGTTCCTTTGGTGGGGCTCAATAGCCCAGTCAGCATCTTGATTGTCGTAGACTTGCCAGCGCCGTTTGGGCCAAGAAAGCCGTAAAAAGTCCCGCAGTCTACTTTCAAATCAACGGAATCAACGGCAATTTGGTTTCCAAAGACGCGAGTCAGTTGCTGGGTTTCGATAGCGATTTGCGTCACAATTTCCCTGATACGATGAGGAGTAGCTTTGTTCTACGTCAATGTAATCGAAACAGGGCAGGGCAGGGGGTTTGAAGTTGGAAGTTGGAAGTTGGAAGTTGTTCGACACGCCTCCACCGACCCCGGTCGGTGGAGCGGTGATTGGCTGCTACATCTCGCCCATTTGCACGGCTCTCCATCGACCCTGGTCGGTGGAAGCAGCGTTCTAAACGGAATCCATCTCCATGCAATCAACAAGAGCACCGACCCCACGCAGCTCTCCACTGAGATTAAGATAACTCTTGTTCGTCGGAATGCTTCGTCCCAAAAACTTCATCTATTAACTATGCTTCGCTTCCATCCATTTGCCTATTTCGCCTTCCATTCTTGGGTCGCTTTGGGGCTGTGTCCGTCCTTCTTGCATTCGCAGGAGCCGATGAAAAAAAGCTTTGCCGACGAGCTCCCGCGAACTCCTGCAAAAGAACCTCGCGAAGCCATGGCCGCCATCCAAATCAAGGATGGATACCAGATGGAACTGGCTGCCGCCGAACCGCTTGTTCGGGATCCCGTGGCCATGTCCTTTGACGAAAATGGCCGGCTTTATGTCGTTGAAATGTGCGACTACTCGGAGCAAGACAAAGAATTCCTTGGCAACGTTCGTGTCCTCGAGGATTCCGACAACGACGGACGCTTCGAAAAGAGCACCCTCTTTGCTCATCATCTTTCTTGGCCCACCGGTGTGATCTGCTATGACGGCGGCGTCTTTATTGCGGCTGCGCCCGACATCTGGTATTGCAAGGATAAGGATGGCGATGGGCAAGCGGACATCCAAACGAAAGTCTTCACTGGATTTGGACGTCAAAATGTTCAAGGCCTACTAAACAGTTTTTGTTGGGGACTCGATAATCGAATCTACTGTCAAACTAGCAGCTCCGGGGCTAAGGTGGTGACGCCTTCCGCCCCAGACCGCGATTCACTTGTTTTGAATGGAAGAGATTTTTCATTTGATCCAAAGACATTGGAGCTTCGGCCAGAGAGTGGTGGGGGCCAACATGGCATGTCGTTTGATGATTGGGGGCGTCGCTTTGCATGCCATAACAGCGATCATCTGCAACTACACCTCTATGCGGATCGCTATGCGTCAGCCAAAAATAACGTCCCGTTGCCTCCATCGCGTCAAAGCATCGCGGCCGACGGCCCGCAAGCCTCGGTCTATCGAATCAGTCCAGTGGAACCATGGCGAACCGTTCGGACTAGGCTACGAGTCAACAATCAAGTGCCCGGTCCCGTCGAGGGTGGTGGTCGATCCTCTGGTTATTTTACCAGTGCGACCGGCATCACTATTTACCGAGGCAACGCTTTTCCTGAAATGCATGGCTTCGCCTTCGTCGGGGACGTTGGTAGCAATATCGTTCATCGCAAAAAGCTGACGGAGCTCGGCACCTCGATGGTGGGCGAAAGGATCGACAAGGAATCGGAATTTATTGCCTCGTCCGACATCTGGTTTCGCCCGGTTCAATTTGCAAACGCTCCGGACGGCACGTTGTACATGGCCGACCTGTATCGTGAAGTCATCGAACATCCGAAGTCTTTGCCTGAAGAAATCAAACAACACTTGGACTTAACGAGCGGCCGAGATCGGGGTCGAGTCTATCGAGTCGTGCCGGCCAACTTCAAGCGTCCGGCGAAACCGCAACTTCGCGATGCAACGATGCAACAGTTAGTGACAACTCTAGAGAACAACAACGGATGGCATCGCGATACTGCATCGCGTCTCCTTTACGAACGGCTCGTTGTGCATGGCAATCAAGACTCGATCCGCCAAGCGGTCGAGGAACTTTCCCGATTTGTTAAATCGACATTGTCGCCATTGGGCCGGGTGCACGCTTTAGGGGTATTGGCCAGTCTCGGGGCAGGGCAGGGGGGGGCTGAAAAAGCGCTGGATGACCCAAATCCACGCGTTCGCGAAGGGGCGATTCGATGGAGCGAGGATGCAAAACAAACGCCTCAAACGACCGAGAAGCTCATTGCCCTGGGAAACGATTCTGATCCGAACGTACGACTACAATTAGGGTTGTCGCTGAGTCGTTTTAGTCTTCCAGAAAGAGACCGAGTTGCAATTGCCATTCGGCTATTAGCATTATCACAAGACGACAAATGGTTGTATGCGTCTAGCCTCAATGCGATTGGTTCCAATGCAATTGCTGCCTTGGAATTACTCAGAGCAGGGCAGGGGGGACAAATCGGCAATAGCGAGGCGAATTCAAACGGGGCAGGGCAGGGGGGCAAACTCCGAACGGTTTGGCAAGCGATCGCAAAACTTGCCGGCACTCAGTCGGCCCCGCAAGAGCTTGAACTGCTGGATAAGCAAATAGGCATTATGTCCATGGACGAACCAAGACGGCAGCTCTGTATCGGCTTAATCAGTGCACTCCAAAGTCGATTTAATGACGCTGCAACGCGTGAAAGCGAGTTCGTAAAGATGCCCAATCTTCGTTCGGAGCGAACGAAGCTTGTTCGGGAAGCGAGAGTTCGATGCTTGGATGACGTTGCCTCACCAGAACAAAAGATCGAGGCCATTGAGTTGCTGCGTTGGGAGCAATTGGACGACGATATCCCTATGCTGGCGGGTTTGCTCGACCAACGCCTTTCACAGCCGGTGCAGGAGGCGGCGGCTCGAGCTCTCATGCAGTATCAATCACCCGAAGTCGCGCAACGCATCTTAGCTGTCTGGCTGGGATTGAGTCCACGATTGCGTCTAACGGCTTCGGACGTCCTGCTTTCGAGGACTTCCTGGATAGAGGCCATGCTGCAGAGGGCAGGGCAGGGGGGGTTCTTACTGACAGACTTAGATCCCGCCAGGCTAGCCAACCTGCGAAACCACAAAGATCCAAAGATTAAGCAAGCGGTCGCAGTCGCCATGAAATCTTCCAACATTGGCAACAGACAAGAAGTCCTCCAGCGGTATCAAACATCTTTGTCGATGCCGGGTGACACAGGCCGCGGCAAGCTGATCTTTGCAAAGTCGTGCTCGGCCTGCCATAAGCTTGAGGGGGTTGGGTACGAACTGGCGCCCAACATTGCTTCCTACAAGTTTCGAGGGGCCGAAGCGATCTTGCAAAATGTCATCGAACCGAACCGTGAAGTGAATCCGCAGTATGTTAATTACACTGTTTTGACGAACGAGGATCGCATCGTAACAGGCATGATCTCGAATGAGTCGGAGACGAGCGTGACCTTGCTACGGGGTGAGAACGTGGCGGAGGTGGTCGCGCGAGCCGTCATTGCCGAAATGAAGTCGTCAAAGATGTCACTGATGCCCGAGGGCTTGGAAAGCCAAATCGACCAACAGGCCATGGCCGACTTGATCACTTATATTGTTTCGTTGCCATGATGTTTCCGGTGGAAACGGTCGAACAGCTTCTTGTTCAGTGCGCTAAGAGTCGAACCGATATCAGTTATTCGGAAGCTTTGACGGCACTCGGTACTCGGTTCACTCGCCCCAAGATGCGGGAACTATGCCGAGTGCTAGGAGAGGTTGAGGCGAGGGCGAAAGTAAACGGCGAGCCGGAGTTAGCAGTATTGGTGGTTCGCGGCAGCGATCGATTGCCCGGCGACGGATGGTGGGCTAGCCGCACCCGCTATCGTGGAGACCGGACGGGCGAGAAAGCCGAGAAGTATGTCCGGCGGTTGCAGCAAAAGGCGTTCAAATACTGGACAGACCATTCCTAACCGGTTCAGGAATAAACCGAATTCTTGCGAATTCTGCTTCTGCCGGGGTAGGTTTCGATTTGCCGTTCGCTTTGGACCTCCGCCCCCCTGCCCTTGCCAATGTTAAACCTTTCGGGTCGTACCGATTATGCTTATAGTAGTGTCTCCAATGGCGATCCAGACGGCGGGCGAGCTTGAATCGGATTCGAGCGATTCTGTTGGTCGAGTTCCGTAAGACCTACATTCCGACTTGGCAAAAGCGGAGCAGGGCAGGGGGGCGCCAAACCATTTCCACCCTAGTATTCCAGCACGAAATTTCTCCCCTATGGTCAAAGTTCGAGACTTCCTCGGCCCGTATCGCCTGACGCGATTGATTCGTCTCGGCAGCACCTGCCAGGTCTGGGAAGCCATTCGAGATGACGGTGAAAAGCGTTACGCGTTAAAGGTCTTGCGTCCGGAGCAACGCGGAAACAGAGTTGAAATCGGCTTCCTCAAGCACGAATACGAGATCGCGAAAACGCTTCATCACAAAAACATTATCAAACTGATCGAGTACAGAACCGACGCCGAAACGCCCTTTATCGTTCTCGAGCTTTTCAGCGAAATCAATTTGAAGCAAGCGCTTCGTCGTGGCCCGGAACCTATCGCGTATAAGCTAGCCAGTATCATTGAGCAGTCTTGTGAGGCGTTGTATTACTTTCACTCCAAGGGCTGGGTCCATTGCGATATCAAGCCAGATAATTTACTGCTGAGCCGTGACTTTGAAGTCAAGCTCATCGACTTTACGATTTCGCGAAAAATGAAGACAGGGCTGGCAAAGCTTTTTGGGCCGAAGAACAAGACAGAAGGAACGCGTTCGTACATGTCGCCCGAACAGATTCGCGGTCACAACTTGGACCAACGAAGCGATATTTATTCTATGGGCTGCATGATTTACGAGCTCTGCGCCGGCAAAGCTCCATACACGGGTAACACACCCAACGAATTGCTTAGCAAGCATTTGTCCGCGTCGCCGCCATCGGCACTGGTTGTCAACGACAACATTACTCCAGAGTTCAACAGTCTGATCAAGCAGTTGATCGCAAAGAGACAGGAAGAACGCCCGCAAAACATGTGGGACGTGTTGAAACTGATCCGCGCAACCCCCATATTCAAGAAACCACCTAGGATTCCGGATGTCTCCATTTTTGATGATTTCCCAACGGGTGGCCGAATGGAAAATCCTACCTAGTGCTTTACACTAAAGCTAGCTAAACGATTAAATACTATGGAAACGACAGCCCCGGGATTTGAGTTTGAGCAACCGATTTTGGACATTGAGATCCAGTTG
This sequence comes from Pirellula sp., assembly GCA_043743995.1. Classification (GTDB taxonomy): domain Bacteria; phylum Planctomycetota; class Planctomycetia; order Pirellulales; family Pirellulaceae; genus JBKCUI01. Next base: position 37,154 of record JAYTVM010000453.1, read on the forward strand.
CGGACACTTGAGAAGAACGATAGTCATACCGAAGCCGAGCAGGAGCGAATGCGACAACTGCGTCGCAAGTGGACCGAGACGACGCGAGGCATCTACGCCAACCTTTCGCCGTGGCAGATTGTTCAAGTTTCTCGTCACAAAGACAGGCCCTACACCAAGGACTATTTGAACCTTGCATTCGATGAATTCATCGAGTTGCATGGTGACAAGTTTTTTGGCGACGACCGGGCGATGTTGACGGGTTTCGCGAAATTGGGCCGGTACAAAGTGTTGGTCGTTGGCCATCAGAAAGGTCGAACGTATAAGGAGCGAGCCGCTTGTCATTTTGGTTGTGCCCACCCCGAAGGCTATCGGAAATCGATGTCCAAGATGAAGTTAGCGGAAAAGTACAAGCTTCCGATCATTTGCTTCATCGACACGCCGGGTGCGTACCCGGGGATTGGGGCGGAGGAGCGTGGCCAAGCGCAGGTGATTGCTGAGAGCATGTTTTTAATGAGTCAGCTCAAGACTCCGATTATTTGCGTCGTGATTGGCGAGGGCGGATCTGGGGGAGCGTTGGGCATAGGGGTTGGCAATCGGATTGCCATGCTTCAGTACGCATATTACTCGGTGATCAGTCCAGAGGGTTGTGCCGGCATCTTGTGGAAGAGCCATCAGTATGCGTCAAAAGCTGCGGACGCGTTAAGGTTTACTTCATCGCACTTAGCGAAGTTAGGCGTAATCGATGACGTAATCGAAGAACCTTTGGGGGGTGCTCATCGGGATCCGCGTCAAATGGCATCGCGTCTCAAAGCTTACTTAACCAAGACACTGGACCAGCTCGTCAAAGTCAGTCCGGAGGATTTAGCGACTGCCCGGTACGACAAATTCCGTCAGATGGGAACGTATTTGGAGCAGATGGAGGACGGGTCGACGGCGGTTCGGGGTGCGGTCATTACGAGTTGATCCGCACGCTTTGCACCGCATCCCAAAACCAGGGCAGATTGGCGAAAGGGCAAAAAACCAGGTTGAAATCAATGCTAAACCGAACATAAGAAACATTATCGGACGTTGTGGAGCGGTGTTTTGGGGTCTGCGCCTGGGCGTTCTGAGATTCTCTCCGTCCTAAATCGACTCGGAAAAATTGCCTGACCGGAAAACGTTGCCTGACCGGCTTTCCTTGCAATGGCCGCAAACTCAAGATTGGTTGGTGGCCGAACTCGCCAAGAGTTTGACTCGCTAGGCTGAGGCGCTTCGTCCAAACTCTGGCGAGTTCGGCTACACCTCAAATCACCTCAAATCACCTCAAATCAAATCGCGGTCCCGTACGCCCAAAAGATACAGCACCGCATCCAGTCCCATCGTGGAAACTTGATGCTCGGCTGCCAGACGCACCACTGGCTTGGCATGAAACGCAATCCCCAAACCTGCCCTTGCCAACATCGGCAAATCGTTAGCTCCATCCCCGATGGCAATGCATTGCTTGCGATCGACACCTTCTTCCGCCGCCAGTTGATCCAGCAAAGCTGCCTTGCGCTGCGCGTTGACTATCGGGCCAATCACGTTGCCTGTCAACTTTCCGTCGATGATCTCAAGTTCATTCGCGTACACATGATCGATCGCCAATCGCTTTTGCAAGTAGTTGCCAAAATAGGTAAACCCGCCCGATAGAATGGCGGTGCGATACCCGAATCGACGCAGGGTTGTCAGCAAACGTTCGGCCCCCTCCGTGAGCACCAAACGCTCAGCAATTTTAGGCAGAACGCTTTCCGAAAGCCCAGCCAGCGATTTCACGCGTTTTCGAAGCGACTCGTCGAAGTCCAATTCGCCTCTCATGGCCGCTTCGGTAATCGCGCTGACCTCTTCGCCAACGCCCCTCTCTTTGGCGAGTTCATCGATCACTTCGGCTTGCAATAGGGTCGAGTCCATGTCCAAGGCGACCACGCGTCGGCTGCGCCGAAATGCATCGTCCCTTTGCCATGCCAAATCGAGATTGAGCCGGCTCGAAAGCTCCAGCAAACTCGCCTTCAACTCGGACGTGTCGCGAGGTTCGCCACGCAGCGAAAACTCAACACACGCACGCGTCAATGAATCCGTTGCAACGCGCGGAGGACGTCCTGAAAGTCGCGTGATGACATCGATATTCAGACCTTGATCGGCTAACATCCGACTGACCGCATGGAACTGCAACGCACTTATGGAACGGGCCAACAGAGTTAAAATGAATCGCGATTTACCTTGGCGACCGACCCATGCATCGTAATCCGTGTCTCCAATCCTTTTTGGATTGCATTTCAGCCCCAGCGAGCTTCCGCAATCCTGCATTTGTTGAATGATGCAATCGGAGTCTTCGCCTGAAGGAATCTGGACTAATATGCCAAGCAACAAGGATTGATGGATGACGGCTTGATTGACATCAATGATGGAACAACCGAACTTGGCCAACAACTCCGAGAGTGACGCCGTCAACCCCGGTCGGTCTTCTCCCGTGAATCGAAACAAAATGAGTGAAGCGGAACGAGTCAACGTGGCAGCACTTCGTTTCCGCCGAAACCGGTCTGAAAGCTGCTCGGCCAGTTGCCTGAAGGCTGCGACGGCTGCGGTTGTGAAACCGGCCAGCCGACTGGTTGTTGTGCATTGCCAGCATTTCGCCGTGGATCTATCGCCTGATTTCCCCAGCCTGGGTTCGGTTGAACTCCACTTTGCCCCCCCTGCCCTGCCCCGAATATTCCACCAAAGCTTGGATTTTGCGGTGCCCCGCCCTGCCCCGGTAAAAAGTTGGTCGGCATTTGGCCGTTGCTAACTTCGCTACCAAACGGATTCACCCTCTGCTGAACCATGTTGCCAAGCCCATCCAGAAATCCGTCGCCTGCCGGTGGCGTTAAGCCGTTCTGATTCTGCTGCAATCGTCGTTCTACATTATCGATATACGGTCCAACGACTTGTTTCAGTTCGGCCGGTAGTATCCCGCCTGCGTTTGCTAATGCGCGACTGATGTAAAGGCCACTGCGTGAATTCGCAATGCGTTGCTGCTGGGCCGAGCCGAGCAATGTCATGGCAAACATAGTGATGAGCATGCACAACGCCATGCCTTTGATCAATCCAAATCCGGCCCCCAATTGCCTATCAAAATCCTTGAGTTTGACTTTGTCGATCGAGGTGCTTACTAACCGGAACAACATCCAAATGATCAAGCTAGATCCGAAATACAGGAGCAGCATCGCCAAAAACAAATTCCATGGCGGCTGAGCATTGATCATTTTCGCGAAGTCATTGCGAAACAAGTAAGCAACAAAATAGCTAGCAATAATCGAAGCTAGCGAGGCAAGTTGCCATGCAAATCCTTTGATCGCTCCAAATATGGTTGTCGCTGCCAAAACGATCAACATGATCAAATCATAAGCTTGCATTGCTAGCTATCCCTTCCGTGGATTCAATGTCGTGAGTCTGTTCGGAGCAGACATTTCCGTGTCTATCGACTATAGCAATTCGCATCCTGAAGTGCGAAGACCAAAATAGCCCCCCTAACCCGCCCTGGAAGAATAGCTCGTACACGTGTGGCACGCCCTGATGTACGAAGGGCATGGCATACGACAGGAAAATTAATCGACAGGAAAATCTCAGCCTCATCGTCTGCCGTATCTTCCTGTCACATAATCTTCCTGTCGCTTTCATCTGGACGTGGCCGAATCTGAAATGCTAAAAGTATAGTGTGGATGGCTGCTTGTCGGTCGTTGCTCGTCGGTCCACACTAAATTTCAACACATCATGGCCGATTTTAAAACTCATATTTGCGTCAGCACTGTTGCAGGTGCTTTTTATGCAGTAGGTGGCTATCAAGCCGGCTTGCCCTGGGAAAGCTGCGCAATCGGCGGAGCGCTTTGCAGCGTGAGCGGCATGCTCCCAGACCTCGATAGCGATTCGGGCATTCCACTTCGGGAGGCGGTTGCTTTTTCCTCTGCGTTTGTACCGATGCTCATGGTCGATCGCCTCCAGCGAATCGGTTGCAATCATGAGATGATGCTTCTAATCACGGTGGCGGTCTATTTTTTTCTCCGATTCGGCTTGGCAGAGATTTTCCGAAGGTACACGGTCCACCGCGGGATGTGGCACAGCGTGCCAGCAGGTCTATCTGCCGCCTTGTTTGCATTTCTGGTGTGTTCCTGCGAAAACATGAACTTGCGACTCTTCAAAACGGTGGCCATTTTCATCGGTTTCATGTCCCACATCTTGCTCGATGAAATTTGGTCGGTCGAATACCGTCGCGGGCGATACATGTTCAAACACAGTTTTGGAACGGCGCTCAAGTTTTGGAGCGGGAACCGAATAGCAAACATTTTTAGTTACGCATTGCTGGCATTACTCTGCATTCTTGCGTACAAGGACGAAGGACTCATGAGCCGTTTTGATTATCAAGCCAAGGATGTACCGCACACGGCGGTGCAGTGGGTCCAAGCTATACGCTCTATGTGGTAAGCCCCCCTGCCCTGCCCCGCCCCGCTTGAGACGCACGGCCTGAGTCTGTACTATTTGCGTCATTGCAAATTGGCAAGAAAGTCCCTGGATGCATTCAGCCCTTTTTTTTCTAGCTGTTCCGAGCCGATGAAATCTTCGTCCTCGAGCTCGATACTAATGCCTCCGGAGTATCCATTGTCGGCGAGAATGCGCAGGATCAACGGCCAGTTAGCGCAGCCGCGACCTGGCAATCGATATCGCCAAGTAAGACCAGAATACCGTCCGGAATTCTTCCAAGGTTGAAACGTCGAGTCCTGGTATAGCCCAAATTCATATGTCCTGTCCGGCAACAATTCAGTGTCCTTGGCATGCACGTGGGCCACTTGAGAACCAAATTCACGCAGATAACGTATGGGATCAATTCCCAGTCGGATGAGATGCGATGGGTCGTAATTGATTCCAAGCCCCTCGGGGATTCCTTTGAGAAGAGCTCGAACACTTTCAGGAGTACAACTAACTCCGGGATAGTCTGGGGCTGGACCTGGAAAGCCTTCGATGGCCACAGTCGCCTTCGCGTTTGCGGCTGCAATGCAAAGTGGCGACATTACGTTTATTGCCATATTGAAGTTATCGATTCTACTCCTGCTGGAGTCGCCCAAGATGCAAGCGAAGAACTTCCTGGCACCTATTGCCGCAAGCTTTGGTATCATTTTAAGATTTGCATCGAGTGTGGCCTGCCGTTCAGCTTCGTCGATGGAAAGAAGCTTTCCGTAGTTGAGGAGGTCGTGTGTTCCAATCCTCATCCCTCTGGCTTCAACCGACTGAATATCCGCAGCAGTCAAATTCATCAAGTCAAGGAATTCGAAGTCCATGTCCGATGCCCAGTCTGCTAGTTCAGACAGGCTATTCTGTTGCCAGTCACCCCAGCCTCGCCGAAAACCAATCGGAAACTTTCCTAAGCGAGTGTGCATGGCGTTGTGGCAGAAGTCGTGAGACTCTTATAGTTTTGGACCTAGCAGGACCAAATGGCCTGCTTTTTTTGGGGGTTTCTGACCGCTAACGATTGTAACGACGAAGTTGGTTTCATTGAAGCTTCCATTGGATTTGAGGTTACCATTGTTGCACGAACTCGGTTTACAACTAATATGAACAGGCTAGGCAATTCCCGATGCAAAATTCCAACTCGTCCAGCAAAATGATTGAAAGTCCAACGCGTGAAACAGAAAAGCGAAGTCGGGGAACCACATGCGTTTGGCCTCGAATGGTCGATGTCTTCGGGGTTCAAATTAGTGTTACCGACTACGATGAATTGGTAGGTTGCATTCTCGACTCAGCCATAGCAGGCGAGCCAGCCGTTGTTTCCTTGTTCGCGGTTCACGCTTTGATTACGGCCAGTAACGATTCGGAACTACTTCGCAAGGTCAATACGTTTCAGGCCATCGGTCCCGATGGACAACCAGTCCGTTGGGCCATGAATTGGTTGCACAAGACGAAGCTGTCGGATCGCGTGTATGGTCCAGAAACCACACTTCGAATTTGTAAGGCCGCCGCCGATTCGGGAGTTCCAATCTATCTGTATGGTAGTACTTCATCCGTGCTTGCGAGTCTGAGTTCCAATTTGATTTCCAAGTATCCAAAACTGCAGATCGCAGGATGTGAGTCGCCACCATTTCGGAAATTAACCGAACAAGAATCCGATGAATTGGTGGATCGTGTGCACAACAGTGGTGCCAAGATTTTTTTCATTGGTTTAGGCTGTCCGAAACAAGATCATTTTGCGTTCGAATTCGCCCATCGACTGGACTGCGTGCAAGTTGCGGTGGGAGCAGCGTTTGATTTTCATGCGGGCACCAAGAGCACAGCGCCCGCTTGGATGCAGAAACGTGGCCTTGAATGGGTCTTCCGACTGGCAGCCGAACCGCGTCGCTTATGGAAACGGTACCTAGTAACTAATTCGGTCTACGTGTTTAAGCTATGCCGAGCGACGATTGCAGGAACGAAATCGCGATAGTAATGTAGTTTTTCATTTACTTCCTTTTTTTTTAACTTCTCAAGCTTCTGGATTTATGACAATGGACAACAAGAACAACCTCATCGTAGTTGCGGGCGGTGGTGGATTTATAGGTGGGCATCTTGTTGAGTATTTTCGAAAACAGGGTGCAACGCGTATCCGTTGTATCGATGTCAAACCGATGAACGAGTGGTACCAAGTCTTTGAGGATGTCGAAAACGTGGTGGCTGACCTTGAAGGTAAGCAGGCTTGCTTGGATGCATGCAAGGGTGCTTACGAAGTCTATAACTTAGCGGCCGACATGGGTGGTATGGGCTTTATCGAGAACAATAAAGCACTCTGCATGCTGTCGGTATTGATCAATACGCACATGCTTCAAGCTTCCGTTGCGGCTGGAGTCAAGCGATTCTTTTATGCCAGTTCGGCTTGTGTGTATAACGGGGACAAGCAACGCAATCCTTTGGTGACCCCGCTTCGAGAGGAAGATGCATATCCGGCTATGCCAGAGGATGGTTACGGTTGGGAGAAGTTATTTTCTGAACGTATGTGTCGTCACTTTAGGGAAGATTTCGGACTGGAGACTCGAGTCGCTCGATTTCACAACGTCTATGGAATTCTCGGCACTTGGGACGGCGGGCGTGAAAAGGCTCCGGCGGCCATGTGCCGAAAAGTCATTCATGCCAAGGCGACGAATAACGATTCGATTGAAATTTGGGGCGACGGCATGCAAACTCGCAGCTTCATGTATATCGACGATTGCGTGTACGGTATTGATCGCATCATGCACAGCGACATCCACGAACCGATCAATCTCGGCTCCTCGGAGCTGGTCACGATCAACGGACTGGCGGACATTGTCGAGCAAATTGCTGGAGTGAAACTGGATCGCCACTACAATTTGGACGCTCCCAAAGGGGTGAATGGTCGAAACAGCGACAATTCACTCATCCAGAAATATCTTGGCTGGGAACCTTCGATCGCGCTGCGCGACGGCATGGCCAAGACATACGCATGGATCGAAGCCGAATACGCAAAGAAGCATCAAGAAGTTTCCTCCGTCTGAACCCGACGGCATGCAAATGCCCCCGAGTTGACTCGGGGATGTTTACCATAACTCTAAAAGCTGGCTAGGAATTGACTCGCTCAATGTTCCTACCGACAAATTTTCCTACCAACGACAATCATGAAAAAGTAGGAAGATGGATTGGTAGGAAGGTAGTCGCAGCATGTAGGTGAAGTTAATGGGACTACCCCCCTGCCCTGCAACGCTGTGAAGCATTTTTTCCTGTGTTTCGCTACCACTGGCTTCATGCCAGTGGGGCGATAATTGGCAGCTACTTGTTCTCCACCGGTTTCATACCGGTGGAAGCAGCGTTTCTCGCATCCAATCGTTGCTCTCCACCGAGTAAACTCGGTGGAGAGCTCGAATCGAATGAGCATGCCTGTAGCCGCCAATTGCTGCCTCCGTCGGGGCGGCCCCGAACGGAAGGCGTAAGGTCAAATAGCGTGCCATTTCATTGATGAAAATGATTCACAGCGTTGCTGCCTGCCTTGCCCTGCCGTGCCCTGCCTTGACCTCGTGCCTCCTGCCTCCCGCCTCCCGCCTCCCGCCTCTTCCCCCCTGCCCTGCCCTGCCCCGATTTCTGACGCCTCGAGCACTCTTCGACCATCGATTTTGGGTCAAAAACAGAAATCCGTGGTTCGAGACGAAACCTGTGCCGAGCGACAGTGTTATTCTCTTGTTCTCGATTTCTTTCGAACACGCTGTTCCTAAGTCTGATTTTTTTCCTAAATGAGATTTGAAAATGAAATACGTTCTGTCCATTGCTTTCTTTGTCGGAGCAAACGCACTCACTTCGATCGCGCAAGAAGCGAATTGGGACCAATGGCGAGGCCCAAACAAGAATGGTTCCGTGGAATCGGCCAAGCCGCCACTTGAATGGAGCTTGGAAAAGAACATCGTTTGGAAAGCCGCCGTACCGGGCAAAGGAAGTTCGACGCCCATTGTTCATGGCAATCAAGTCATCGTGCTTACAGCAATCAAGACCGATCGTGTCAAAGAAGGGGCGACGGCAGATCCCTCGACTCCCGGAAACAACCCACCTGCCACGCCAAGTCCCAGTAGTGGTAGAGGACCAGGAGCGGGTGGACGTCCCGAGGGTGGCGGACGACCCGAAGGAGGCGGTGGGCCTGGACGTGGCGGCCCAGGAGGGGGCGGACGCGGTTTTGGTCGAGGTCCTTCTCCAACCAACTACTACCAGTTCATGGCGATCAGTTACGACAAAACCACAGGGGCAAAGCAATGGGAAAAAGTACTAAATGAAGAAGTGCCCCACGAAGGTGGCCATCAAACAAACACGTATGCTTCGTCCTCGCCGACCACGGATGGAAAGCATATCTACGTCGATTTTGGATCGCGTGGAATCTATTGCCTTGATATGCAAGGAAACCTCAAATGGAACAAGGAATTTGGAAAGATGCGAACAGTCGCTTCATTTGGCGAGGGGTCGTCAGCCACCATTGCAGGTGACAAGTTGATTGTGCCCTGGGATCACGAGGGAGAGTCTTTCATCGTCGCGCTCAATGCCAACACAGGCGAAGAGGTTTGGCGAACGGCTCGTAGCGAAGGGACCTGCTGGTCAACTCCACTCATCGTAGAACAAAAGGGACGGACCCAAGTGATCGCCAACGGTAAGCGTGTACGCAGTTATGACTTGGCAACGGGCAAGCAGATTTGGGAGTGTGGTGGCCAAGTAAGCAATCCGATTCCATCTCCCATTCTTCTCGGTGATCAAGTGATCTGCATGACAGGCTACCGAGGAAATGCAATCCAATGTATCTCGTTGGATTCCGAGGGTGACGTTACGGATACCAAGAAAGTGATTTGGTCGAACAACGAAGCCGCCCCGTATGTTCCCTCAGCAACGCTATATCAAGGTCAGCTTTATCTAAACAAAGGAAACAACAACATTATTTCCAGTTTGGATGCAAAGACCGGGAAAGTGTTGATTGGGCAGAAACGGCTAAATGGATTGACGGACTTGTACGCATCGCCCGTAGCTGCAAACAATCACATTTATTTCACGGGCAGAGATGGAACAACGGTCGTCGTGAAGCATGGAACCGAGCTTGAAATCGTCGCAACCAACCCACTTGGCGAAACCATTGATGGTTCCTTAGCCGTCGTAGGTGACAAGATTTTTGCTCGTGGCGAAAGCCACTTGTTCTGCATCGGCAGCAAGTAAACGTCGTCTATTGCAAAGCAAAAGGTGACAATGGACGTACTTCATTTCCAGATATCTCGGACTGTATTTACATGAACTTTCGAGTGAAGTCTGTTGTTTTTTTGCGGTGTTGGTTGATTGCTCTGACCTGGACCAATTCCTCTGCGATTGTCGCTGCTCCGACTGATGAAAGTGAACGAGGAACGCATGGGTACGCTCAGTCCGGCGACGTGCGTATCCATTACGTTACCAAGGGTGAAGGTCCATTGGTCGTCATGATTCATGGCTTTCCCGACTACTGGTACACTTGGCGCAAGCAAATGCCTGCTCTGGCGGAAAAGTTCCAGGTCGTAGCGATCGATCAACGCGGTTACAACCTTAGCGATCAGCCGAAAGGCGTCGAAAACTACACCCTCGACAAGCTCGTTGGTGATGTGCGAAACGTGATACAACACTTCAAACGAGAGCAAGCCATCGTTATCGGTCATGATTGGGGAGGCATGGTGGCTTGGCAGTTCGCGATGACCCATCCGCAAATGACCGAGCGACTTGTCATTCTCAATCTGCCTCATCCGAACGGACTGAGGCGAGAACTTGCCAATAACCCTGAACAACAAAAGAACAGTGCCTATGCAAGATTTTTTCAAACGCCGGCTGCTGCATCGCTACTGAAAGCAGAGACGTTGGTCGAATGGGTCAAGGATCCCGATGCGCGTGCAAAATATGTCGAGGCGATGCAGCGTTCATCGATGGAAGGGATGTTGAACTATTACAAAGCGAACTACCCTCGCGAGCCCTACACCATTCCCGAAGACGTCGGTCCTAAAGTACAGTGTTCCGTCCTCATGATTCACGGCCTCAAAGACAAAGCCCTGCTGCCTGGTGCGCTGAACGACACATGGAAGTGGCTGGAGAAGGATTTGACGCTGGTGACAGTCCCAGAATCTGAGCATTTTGTTCAGCAGGACGCATCGGAAACAGTGACGCGTACGATCGTCAATTGGCTCAATCGATAATCGGCAAAGCTACGTGGTCGAGCGAGGCCCTTCGCTCGCTATTGAATATTAGATATTGCGCATTCCAGTCTGAGCGATGGGCCTCGCTCAGCTACACTTGAGTCAACAGCCTGAAACTAAGCAGCGGCAGATCGGCTCGTGAGTTCGGCGTTGGCGGACTCAATCGTTTGTCCATCTATCTTGGATTTGTCCTGTGCGTAGGCGACCATCAGAGCCAAGTCGCACAGACGGTTGATCCGTCGTGGTGCCCCAAGCGTCAAATCCTGAATCAAGTTCACCGCGTCCTCGTCAAACATGAGCGGCTTGTTCCAGCCGGCGGTTTGCAATCGATGTCGTATGTAGGCTTCCGTTTCCTCTCGTCCGAATCGTTCGAGCACACAACGAACAGCAATGCGGTCTTCGAGAGCCGTATGGCGTGCCAGGTGCGATAACAACGTCGTAGATCCAGACAAAACCAACGTCATTGCGGATTCTGCATCGGTCCGTTCCGTCGCCAAATTCAAAAGCAAACGTAGTGGTTCAAGCGATCCAAAGCTCTCCAGCAGATGGGCTTCATCGATGGCGATCACGGTGTGTTGTTTGTCCCCTACGTTGTGACGAAGGAGACGTTCGATGGTTTCAATCGATTGCCCAATTCCGCCGAAGGTGTCAGATCCTTCGTGTGGTGCGATTTGCCTAGCGATGTACCGAAGCAGCTGTTCGGGCGGCATAGCAGGATAGACAACACGGACTGTCGGAGCCACGAAGTCGGGTAACTGCGAAAAAACGGCATCGAGCAACATCGACTTCCCAAGTCCCGGCTCTCCACATAGGACGGCAACGGATCGTCGCGTTTCAATTGCGTAATGCAATTTTAGCAGTGCCGCTTCATGCAAATTAGAGGGGTAGTAGAAACTAGATTCTAGCCCGCTATCGAATGGTCGGCCTTGAAGGCCCCAATGTGCTTGGTACATAGGATCGAACCTACCTTGCGTTTTTAGGGAGAATTAACTCTGAAAGTTTTCGACAAGTCCGATCGACGAAATCCCCATGCCGCGAAGAATACTTACGGCCGAATCCACTTTTTCCTTGATGCTCAATTCCGTGTCCACAACGACTATCGCCGCATCCACGACGGTTTCTTGGGCCACACCCACGAGGTCGCGTTGCTCCAGATTGAGTCGATTGCCATCGATAAAGACGATGTCAAACGCGTTGGAAATTCGGCGGATCAACTTGGCCATGCGATGCAAATTGGCATGCATTTGCTGTTGTGATATGACGCAAGTCAATGGAAAGAGTGTGATTCGATCCGCGATGGAATGGATAGCGATTTCATGCAACGGAACATTCTCAAACAAGCAGTCTTGCCAGCCCTGTTGCATGTCGAGCCGGAGTTGGTCGATCAGGCTTGGACAGAATGCATCTCCGTCGAGCAGTGCGACTCGCAAACCAGCGCTGGCAGCGCAACGAGCCATGTGCATGGCTACGGTGCTACGTCCAACACCCCGTTCGCCACTGGTGATGGCCATGACCTTGAGCCCATCGCGATTGGCGAGGCATAGGTGCTTGCCGATCTGGCGAAAGGCGTCTGCATGGGACGATTCAATTTGCTTGACAACTTCGGGCCAGTAGAAGAGGTCGACCTCCCAACTGGGACTGAATGCGACGGGCAACGGAAGGCCGGTATTCAGTGGACTGGTTGTCGCACTCTCGACACTGTTTGATAAGTGGGATGTATCCAACCGGCGCGTAACGCGCTCGTCGGTTGGTTTTGGAGGAACGTGTTGCCCAAAGGTTGGACCAGAGGGAACGGTTTGTTTGGCGTGTGCCTGCGTTGACTGTGTTGGCAGTATCGTTGTCCGTGTCGGCAGTGACGTTGGCCGTGTTTGTAATGTTGGCTGTGTTGGTGGTGTTGGCAATGTAGAATGGGAGGGCGAGCCTGTCCCAAACGCGATTGGTTCTGTGATTTCAGCGAGTGTCTGTTCCGTAGGTCTTGCATTCAGCACGCGTTGAGGAGCTGCGTGACCGACTAAACCATCTACATACATGACTTGATCGTAGGAAACTCTTGACGAAGGCTCGTTGGAATCGACAGGTGGAGATTTTGGAGCGGGTTGGGCGACTGACGTGGGTTGGGCGACAGGAGCCGATTGACGGGTCGGCACCGTAGTCGGCACCGTAGTCGGCACCGTAGTCGGCACCGTAGTCGGCACCGTAGTCGGCACCGTAGTCGGCACCGTAGTCGGCACC